>CAMJOZ010000014.1 GCA_946407635.1 uncultured Caryophanales bacterium | reverse complement strand
ATCTGATGGTGCAATTGCAGCAACATCAATTTCTAAATATTTAAAGAAATAATAATTTATATTAGCCTCTAATAAAACCGAGGTTTTTATTATTTTAAAAAGATTTATTGATAAAAATAATAATCCTGTAACTAAAAATTATTATCGTTTATATTCATTTGGCTATTAATAATTTAATATAACAAAGGGTATGATTTATCATATCCTTTTTTCTTTATTATTGTGTTATTATCAAAATGTTATTAACAAATTGATAAAAACATTGACTAAATACTTTATTTTAGATAAAATAAAATAGAATAAAATATAATGAGGTAATTTATATGTTAAAAGAATATGGTTATTTAAGAGTCGGTGCGATAGTTAATAAAATACATATTGCGGATGTTAGTTATAATGTTGATGAATTAATTAAATTATTTGATGAGGCAATTAAAAAAGGTATTGAAATTGTTTCAACACCTGAGATGAGTATTTGTGGTTATACTGCACAAGACTTATTCTTAAATGATGATTTATATGACAATTGTATGAAAGGTCTATCTAGATTAAAAGAATATAGTAAAGATAAAGATTTAGTATTTATAGTTGGATCTCCAGTTAGAGTTTTAAATTCTTTATATAATTGTGCTATAGTTTTTTATCATGGTCATATCCTAGGCATAACTCCTAAAACATATATACCTAATTATTCTGAATTTTATGAAGGAAGATATTTTAGAAATGCTTCAAGATTAAATATTAATAAGATTAATTTCTTAGGTGAAGAAGTATTCATTTCTAACATGTTATGTTATAAATGTGATAATTTCCCAATGTCTTTTTCAATTGATATTTGTGAAGATTTATGGATGGCTAATACTCCATCAAATTACACAACTTTAAATGGTGTTAATTTAGTATTTAATTTATCTTCATCAAATGAAACTGTTGGTAAATATAATTATCGTAAAGATTTAGTTAAGGTTCAATCTGGTAAAACTATTTGTGCATATGTATATGCATCAAGTGGTATTAACGAATCTACATCTGATTTATTATTCTCAGGTCATGCGATGATATCAGAACCATCTGGTGAGATGGTTGAAAATGATAGATTTAATTTTGAATCATCTATCATTTATAATGATATTGATATTTTTAAGATTAATAATGATAGATTTAAAGAAAGAAGCTATGAAGAATATAATCAAAATATTAATTATGTAAATGTTCATTTTAATTTAGAAAAGAAGAATAATGAATTAATTAAAAAATATTCTAAGACTCCATTTTTATCTCATAATGAAGAATCATTAGATGAAATTATTAAAATTCAAAGTTATGCACTGGCAAAAAGAGTTAAATTTTTAAATAATTCTAAAATGATTATTGGAATTTCAGGTGGAGCTGATTCAACATTAGCTTTCTTAATTTCAATAAATGTTTGTGATATTTTGAATTTATCTAGAAAAAATGTTATAGCGATAACAATGCCAGGCTTTGGTACATCATCAAGAACATATAATAATTCTAAAAAATTAATTGAGCTTGCAGGTGCGACATTTAAAGAAATATCTATTAAAGAAGCAGTATTAAAGCATTTTGAAGATATTGATCAACCTAAAGATAAATATGATATTACATATGAAAATAGCCAAGCTCGTGAAAGAACTCAAATTTTATTTGATATAGCTAATAAAGAAGGCGGAATTGTAGTTGGTACAGGTGATTTAAGTGAACTTGCTTTAGGATGGGCAACATATAATGGAGATCACATGTCAAATTATGGCGTTAATGCATCTATCCCTAAAACTTTAGTTACAACTTTAATAAGACATATTAAAGATAAATCAGAAGGAGAAATTAAAGATGTATTAACTGATATATTAAATACACCTATATCTCCTGAATTATTACCAATTGATAAGAATGGTAACATTCAAAATACTGAAAAGAGTGTTGGTCCATATATTTTACATGACTTTTTCTTATATCATTTTATGAGATATGGTGCTTCAATTAAAAAGATATATTTTATTGCTAAAAATACTTTTAAGGATCAATATACAGATTTAGAAATTAAAGAAACATTAAGAATATTTATAAGAAGATTCTTTACTCAACAATTTAAGCGTAATTGTGTACCTGATGGTATTAAGGTTGGTAGTGTATCATTATCACCTAGAGGAGATTTAAGATTATCTAGTGATAATTATTTTAATGAATATATGAAGGAATTAGAGAATTTATGAAAATAGGCGTTTATGGTGGAAGTTTTAACCCATGCCATTTAATGCATAAAAAGCTAGTTCTAGAGCTTTTAAACACTAACTTTTTTGATAGAATTGTCATTATACCTACTGGTAATTTTTATAAAAAAAGTAATTTGTTAAAAGGGGAAGAAAGAATTAATATGCTTGAGATTATGTTTAAAGATAATCCAAGGGTTATAATTTCTGATTATGAATTTAAAAACAATTTAATATGTACATATAGAACAATGGATTATTTACAAAATCTATATAAATCTGATGAATTATATTTTATTTTGGGTAGTGATAATTTAAAAGATTTTAATACCTGGAAAAGATATGAATATATATTAAATACCTATAATTTATTAGTTATTAAAAGAAAAGGTATTGATATATCTAAGGAAATTGAAATATATAGTAAATATGATGGAAAGCTTGAAACATTAGATTTAGATTTAGATGGTATTTCATCTAGTGAAATAAGAGATTTATTTTATAATGATAAGGATATAGATGCTTTAAAATATTTAGATAAAAATGTTTATGATTATATTATTAAAAAGAGATTTTATCATAAGGATTATAAAGAACATATATCTTATAAAGATATAACTGAAGAAGAATTTTTAAAAAAATATAATTCTAATGATTATGAAAAAATGAGTATCACAACTGATATAACATTATTTGGTATATCTGATATATCTAAAGATAATTATAGAAGTGTAAATCAAAAAGCTTTTAGTATTTTATTAGTTAAAAGAAACACACCACCATTTTTAAATAGATGGTGCTTACCTGGTGGTTTTTTATCACTTGATGAAACATTGATTGATTGTGCTAAAAGAGTATTATTTTTAGAAGCAAATCTAGATAATATTTATCTTGAACAATTATATACTTTTTCAGATATTGATAGAGATATTAGAGGTAGAGTATTATCTTGTAGCTATTTAGGTTTAATTGATATGAATAAAATTAAAACTAAATTAAAGGATAACGCAGAATTCTTTATTGTCACTACAAAAGAAAATAAAGATATAATAACTATTAATTTTAAATCTAAAAATAATGAATTTGAATGTAAAGTAAAAAGAACTACAGATTCATTTGGAATTACAACTTATAAGTCTCTTGAAAATGAATATTTAGCTTTTGATAATTTAGAAGTTATTATGACATCTATAAATAGATTACAAAATAAAATTAATTATACAGATATTGTATTTCATATGATGCCTAAATATTTTACATTACATGAATTACAATTAGTATTTGAAGCTATTTTAGGTAAAAAATTATTAGATCCTCAATTTAGAAGAGAAATGAAAAATAAAGTTGTTGAAACAGATAAATATAAAAATGATGGTGGTCATAGACCAGCTAGACTTTATATGTATAAAGGAGAATAAATCATGACTAAAGAAGAAATGTATGAAGATATAAGAAAATGGAAAAAAGAAAAGAATGCTGTTATTTTAGCACATTATTATCAAACTGGAGATATTCAAGATATCGCTGATTATGTTGGTGATAGCTTAGCTTTATCTCAAATCGCAGCGAAGACAGATGCGAAAATAATTGTATTTTGCGGTGTTCATTTTATGGCTGAAACAGCTAAAATTTTATCACCAGATAAAAAGGTATTATTACCTAATATTAAGGCAGGCTGTGTAATGGCTGATATGATTGATGAAATAAGATTACAAAAATATAAGGATGAACATCCTGATATTTTAGTTATGGTTTATGTTAATTCAACTGCCAAGGTTAAAGCTTTAGCTGATGTATGTGTAACATCATCAAATGCTTTAAATATAATTGATCATTATGCTAAAACTGGTAAAAAGATATTATATTGTCCAGATCAAAATTTAGCTAAATATGCAATGAAATTAAATGGATATAATTTAGAATTATGGCCTGGCTTTTGTAGAATTCACCATAATTTAGATAAAGGAATGGTTTTAAGAGCTAAAGAAAAACATCCAAACGCAGAATTTATAGCTCACCCTGAATGTAGACTTGAAGTATTAGAGCTTGCTGATTATGTTGGTTCAACTAAGGCATTAGTTAATTATGTTTCTAAATCAGATAAAAAAGAATTCATAATTGGAACTGAAGAAGGCGTAATTCATGGTATGGAAAAGGCTAATCCAGATAAGAAGTTTTATCCATTATCTAAAACATTAATTTGTGGTCAAATGAAGATGACAAAATTAGTAGATTTATATAATTGCTTAAAGGATGAAACAAATGAAATTATTTTAAGTGATGAAATTATTACTAAGGCTAGAGTATGCTTAGATAGAATGCTTGAATTAAGTTAGAAGGTGTAATTATGGAATACAAAAAATTTGATGTTATAGTTTTAGGAGCTGGCTTAGCAGGCATTTATACTGCATTAAATATTGATGAAAATCTTAATATAGCTATATTAATTAAGGATAAAATCGATAAAGGCTCATCTAATTTAGCTCAAGGTGGTATAGCCGCTGAGGTTGTCTTTGATGAAAGTAAAATCAAAGAACATTATGAGGATACATTAAGAGCTGGATCATATTTAAATGATGAAGAAGCAACAAAAATCTTAGTAAATGAAGCTGGAGAAAATATCAGAAATCTTATCAATTTAGGTGTTAAATTTGATAAGGATGAAAATGGTAATTTAGTTAAGACATTAGAAGGTGGACATAGAAGCCATAGAATCTTACATGCTGGTGGTGACGCAACTGGCGCTATGGTTATGAAAAATTTAAGAGATACATTACAAAATAGAAAAAATATTTCTATTTTTGAGGATGAAATGGCTTTTCAAATCGTGAAAGATCAAAATAAAGCTTTAGGTGTTATATCTATTAATCAATCTAATGAAGCTATTTGCTTTTTAGCAAATAAGCTTGTTATCGCAACAGGTGGTATTGGTGGTATTTATAAAAATTCTACTAATGAAAAATTTGCTTGTGGTGATGGTATAGCTCTAGCATCTCGCGCAGGAATTGAAATTAAAAATATGGAATTTGTTCAATTCCATCCAACTGGTTTATATGAGGAAGATAAGCAAGGTCAAAGATTTTTAATTAGTGAGGCTGTTCGTGGTGAAGGTGCGATATTAAAAAATATTGAAGGCGAACGCTTCATGGCTAAATATGATAAAGAAAGAATGGAATTAGCTCCTCGTGATGTTGTTTCACAAGCTATTTATCGTGAAATGTTTGATACATGGAGTGACCATGTATATCTAGATATTACTAATAAGAGTAAAGAATTTTTAATGAAAAGATTCCCTACAATTTATGAAAAATGTTTATCAATTGGCGTTGATATGTCTAAGGATTTAATTCCTGTTGCCCCAATTGAGCATTTCTTATGTGGTGGTATTAAAACAGATTGTAATGGACATACAAATCTTGAAAATGTATATGCAGTAGGTGAATGTGCATCTACAGGTGTACATGGTGCGAATAGACTTGCATCAAATTCATTACTTGAATGTATTGTATTCGGTAAAAGAATTGCAGATGACATAAATAAAGAAAAAGCTAATTTCAAAGAAATTAAAGAAGTACCTTTAAATATTACATCCAAATTTAAAAAGTTCAATTTCAAGGCTATAAGAGTTGAAATAAGAGAAATAATGGATAAATATGTATCAATTGTTAGAACTCCTGATGGACTTGAAATGGCTAAAAATATTATTGAAAGACATTATAACAACTTAAAGAAAATAAATGTCTTATCAAGATATTATTATGAAACATTAAATATGGCTACAGTAGCTTTAATAGTAATCAATCAAGCTATCGCAAGACCTGAATCAATTGGATGCCATTTTAGAATTAATTACAATATGAATTTAATGGTTGTTGATAAGATCATTAAAGAAGCTTTAAAAGAGGATATGCCAACTGGAGATATTACAACTGATAATTTAATTCCAGATAATCATAAATCTAAAGCTAAATTCATAGCTAAAGAAGATGGTATTGTTTCTGGGTGCGAGGTTGTTAAAAGAGTATTTGAAATCATTGGTGGACACTTTAATATAACATTTAATGTTAAAGATGGAGATAAGGTTAAATGTTATGATGTTATAGCTGAAATTGATGGAGATACTAAGACTATTTTAAAGGGTGAAAGAGTTGCATTAAACCTAATTCAAAGGATGAGTGGTATAGCAACTATGACTAGAAAATATGTTGATGAGGTAGTGGGCGATTGTAAGATATTAGATACAAGAAAAACTACTCCAAATCTAAGGTATTTAGAAAAATTAGCAGTTAAACATGGTGGTGGAACTAACCATAGATATTCATTATCTGATATGGTTATGATTAAAGATAATCATATTGACGCTGTTGGATCTATAACAAAGGCTGTTGAAATTATTAAACCAAAGGTTAAAACTCAAATAGAGGTTGAAGTAGAAACATTACAAGGCTTTAAGGAAGCATTAAATACTGATTGTGATATTATTATGCTTGATAATATGGATAATGATTTAATGAAGATTTGTGTTGCTTTAAATAACCATCAAAAGAAGCTTGAAGCATCTGGTAATATGACACTTGAAAGAATTAAATCTGTATCTGCTTTAGGTGTTGATTTTATATCTGTAGGTGCCTTAACACATTCAGTTAAATCATTAGATATTAGCTTAAAATTTCATGATATAAAATAAAGAATTAATGGTAGATTGTTTTAGTTAATCTACCTTTCTTTTTAATTTTATTAAAACTTGCTATTTACTAATTATATTGATATAATTAACTAGTAAAATATTTATTCAAGAGGTAATAAAATGGAAAATGAATTTTATGAAGAAGATGGAGTATCTTTAGGACAAATATTTAAAGTAATGTTTTTGAGATGGAAGCTTCTTTTAATTATAACTGCATCTGTATTTATTGTCGGTATGTTAGGTACTCAACTTATTTATAATAGAATGAAGGCATATTATAGCACATCAGTTGAATATGTTAATGTAATTAATGATGATGAAGAAACTTTTGTTAATAACTCTAAATTTAATTATCGTGATATCATTAAATTAGATAATTTGAAAGCTATAAAGTCATCTGATACTAAATTTGATTCAATTAATATTGAAAAATTAGTTGATGAAGAAGATATATCTATTTCAAAAACTACAAATGAACAAACAAAGAAAAGTGTTTATACAGTTAAAGTTAAAGGTAAATATTTCAATTCATCTGAAACTGCTAAGGAATTCCTTAACAAACTATTAAATTCACCTGTAAATGAATTATCAAAACTTGTTGAAAATGCTAATAATAAATTATATTTAACAGGATATGATAATTCAATTGATTATGAATCTCAAATTGAAGCTTTATATAATGAAATTTCATTAATAGATTCTAAATACACAAAATTATTAGATATTTATGTTGAAACTAAGGTTGATGATAAGGATATGGCTTCAATTCAAATAGCTTTACAGAATAAATATGGTAAAACTGTTGATGAAGATAAAAAGGTTAGCTATAAGGTAATTGATGATTTAAAAAATGAATTATTAAAGAAAAACTTTGTTAAAGATTTTGATAAGAATAAGAATGCTTTAATTAATGAAAAAGAAGCTTTAGAAAAGCAAATTAATGATAATAATGATATTATTAATGCTTTAGAAGCTAAAATTGATTTATATAATACAAATTATTCTAATCTTGCAAACGATGCATATACACCAATTACAACTGAAATTACAAAGCTAACAGCTGAAAATTCTAAAATGAATAATCAAATATTAGTTATTCAAAGTCAATTAGATAATAATGGTGGAGATGCAACAGAAAGAGCAGCTTTTGAAGCAAAATTAACTGCTTTATATAATGAATTAAAGACAGAAGCAAATAATTATACAACTAATTCAAAGGATGTTGTAAATTTATATGCTAAGGCAGAAACAAATGGTAAGGCTTTAACATCTACTGGTGACTTAGGCATAATTATTTCAGCTTTATTATCATTAGTTGCTGGTTTAATTATTGCATGTATTGTTAATTTAATTATTGATCGTGAAAAGTTAAAACCTGGTTATTTTGATAAAGAAAATAATTCTAAAAAAGAAGAAAGTTTAATTGAAAATAAAGAAGAATAATTAAAGGCCAATCTTTTAAGATTGGCTTTTTAGGAAAGGTATTAGAATTATGAAAATTTTTGGTATAATTTTATTATGTTTTGGAATAGTTCTTGGTTTTTCTGCGATAACATTATTTTCAGATGATTCAGGATCTATTATTAATGGAAAAATCAGTAAAACACATGGTACACAAAAACTAATGATATTTTTAGTAATACTTGCCTTATTATTTATGTTAGGCGGTATATTTATGGTATTAGTTGATTGGAAAGTAATAGACTTTAGTTAGGAGGAAAAGTTGTATATGGATTTAGTTATTTTAGCTGCAGGTATGGGTTCAAGATTTGGTGGACTTAAACAAATAGAGGCAATGGATGATGATGGAAATTTCATCATTGATTATTCAATTTATGATGCTATTAAGGCAGGTTTTGATAGGGTAATATTTATAATTAAAAAGGAAATTGAAGATATTTTTAAATCTACAATTGGTAAAAGATTAGAAAAGATTATAAAGGTTGAATATGCATATCAATCTTTAGATTTAGTACCAGAAGGTATTAAATTACCAGCTGATAGAGAAAAACCATTAGGTACAGCTCAAGCTATATTATGCTGTAAGGATTTAGTTTCAAATAAATTTATTATCATTAATAGTGATGATTTTTATGGTAGGGATGCTTTTATAGTTGCTGCGAACTATTTAAAGAAATTACCAGAAGATTCTAAAAATAGATATGCTAATGTAGGTTATTTAGTATCTAATACTTTAAGTGAAACAGGTTCTGTTAAGCGTGGAGTTTTATTATTTGATAATAATAAGAAGCTAGATAAATTAGTTGAATCTAAGATTGAAAAAATTAATGGTAAAATCATGGCTAATCCATTAGATGAAGAGAATAATGTAAAAGAGATTTCTAAGGATACTTTAGTATCTATGAATATGTTCATTTTTACAAAAGATATTATGGATTATTTAGAAGAAGGATATTTACCTTTCTTTAAACAAAATATGAATAATTTAGCTAAATGTGAATATTTAATTCCAACTGTAGTATCTGATTTAATTCAAGATAATAAGGTTTCTTGTGATGTATTATCTACTACCGCAGTTTGGTATGGTGTAACATATAAAGAAGATAAAAAATATGTTGTTAATTCTATTAAAGATTTAGTTAAATCAGGAGAATATCCAGAACATTTATATAAGTAAGAATTTTAAGTGAAATTTTAATATTTCACTTTTTTTCTTTTATTTTTTACTTAAAAATTGTTATAAATTTCAAATATTACACTAAAAATACTAATTTTAAAGAAATAAAAGAGTTAAGATTATAGAATTTATTATATCATTATGATATAATTTATTTATATTTTTATTGATTTGGAGATGATTATGATGAAGAATTATAAGTTACACTTACCTGATGGATTTAAAGATACATATGGTTATGAGATGTTGGTTAAAAAGCATCTTGAGAATATCTGTATTTCTTCATTTGAATCATTTGGTTATGAATTAATTAAAACTCCTGGTGTTGAGTACGCTGATATTTATTCTACAAATGGTCAAATTAAAAATGATTTATACAACTTAATAAATAGAGAAGGTGAAGTTTTAGCATTATCAAATGACTTTACTTTGTCTATTGCTAGATTTATTTCAAGTAATAAGAGCTTAAATTCAAGCTCATTTAAATATTGTTATTCAGGAAACATTTATCGTTATCCTAGAAGTTATCAAGGAAAGAATCATGAATTCCTACAAGCTGGTGTTGAGCTTATTGGAGAATCAGGAATTAATTCTGATATCAGCATTATTTATTTAGCTTGTAAGACATTAGAAAAATGTAATATTAAAAATTATAGTATTAATTTGGGCTCTTCAAAATTTTTAAACACATTACTTGATGATTATAAAATTAATGAAGAAGTTAAAGAATTAATTTATCAAGCAATTGATAATCAAGATTATGTTACATTAGGCCATATTTTAAATGAAAATACGGAAGCTGAAACTGCAGATGTTATTTTAGATTTAATTATGCATGGTGGAAGAATTAAGTTTATTGATAAATTGATTAATAGATTTAAAAATACTAAATGTGAAAGTGAATTATTATATTTAAAAAATATTTATTTAAGCTTAAAGGAATTAGGCGTAGATAATATAATTTTTGATTTTTCTGTTTTTACATATCAAAAATATTATACTGGTATATTATTTAGCTTCTATATTGATAATGTAACAAAGGATGTTATCAGTGGTGGTAGATGTGATAATTTATACAAAGATTTTAATAAAAAATATCCAAATATTGGTTTTGGTATAGATTTAGATGTTTTAACTTTATATGCTTTAAACAATAATTTAGTTAGTTTACATAATGAAAAATATTTATCTTATTATGATAAGGATAGTTTCATTAACGCAACTAAATCAAATGATATTTTAAGAGAAAAAGGAATAATTGTTAATCAATTAGATTTTAAATCTTATGATGATGCATTAAAGTATGCAAAAGAAAACAATTATAAAAAGATTATTGTTTATGAAAATAACAAATCAATAATCAAGGAGGTGGCATAATGTTAACATTTGCTCTTTCTAAAGGAAGATTATCAGATAAGATATTTGATATGTTAAGGAAATTAGGCTTATGTGATGTATCAATTAGTGATGATGATAGAAGATTAATTTTAGAAGCTAATGATTTAAGATTTTATTTAGCTAAACCATCTGATGTTCCAACATTTGTAGAATCTGGTGTTGCTGATTTAGGTGTTGTTGGTAAGGATACCATTTTAGAAGAAAATAGAAACATTGCTGAAGTTTTAGATTTAGGCTTTGGCAAATGTAGAATGTGTGTTTGTGCTAAAAAGGGATCTGGTGAAGCTTATAAAGAAATCCCATCTATTAGAGTAGCTACAAAATATCCACATATAGCTAAAGAATATTTTGATTCGTTAAATCAACATTGTGAGATTATTAAATTGAATGGTTCAGTTGAACTTGCTTGTATTGTTGGTTTATCTGATGTAATTGTTGATATTGTTGAATCTGGTAAGACATTAAAAGAAAATGGCTTAGAGGATGTAACAACAATTCATAATTTATCAGCTAGATTAATTGTTAATTCTGCTAGTCTTAAAACTAAATATGATGAAATAATTGAAATCATTAATGGTTTTAAGAAAATTGTGTGAGGTTATTATTTATGATAGAGATTATTGAGAAAAAGGAAGACATTGAAGCTTATTTCGATATTCTTAAAACTAGAGGTTCAGTTAATAGTGGAAAATATTCTGATATAGTTAAAGAGATTTTAAAGGATATTGAAATAAATAAAGATAAAGCTTTAGAAAAATATACTAAGAAATTTGATGATGCAAATTTTGATATTAAAAATGTAGAAGTTTCTAAAGAAGAACAAAAGAAAGCATTCGATTCGTTAGATGAGAATACTAAAAGAGTATTATTACGAGCTAAAGAAAGAATTTATTCTTATCATGAGCATCAATTAAGAAAAACTTGGGAGTATAAGGATGAAATTGGTGCGAATTTAGGTCAAAAAATAACTGCATTAGAAACAGTTGGTGTATATGTTCCAGGTGGTAAAGCTGCTTATCCATCATCTGTTTTAATGAATATTTTACCTGCAAAGGTAGCTGGCTGTAAAAAAATAATTATGGTTACACCTGCAAATAAGGGTGTTATTGAGCCTATGGTTTTAGCAGCTGGTTATGTATGTGAGGTAGATCATATATTTAAAATTGGTGGTGCTCAAGCAATTGGCGCACTTGCTTATGGTACTGAATCTATACCAAAGGTTGATAAGATTGTAGGACCTGGTAATATTTTTGTTGCTTTAGCAAAAAGAGAAGTATATGGTTTAGTTGGTATTGATTCAATTGCAGGTCCATCTGAGATTTGTATTATTGGTAATGAAACATCTAAGCCTAAATTCTTAGCAGCTGATTTAATGGCTCAAGCTGAGCATGATGAAATAGCTTCTGCAACTTTATTTACAACAAGTAAAGAAAATGCTTTAAAAACAATTGAATTTGTTAAAGAATTCTTAGTTGATAATAAAAGAAAAGATATTTTAGATAAATCATTAACTAATACATCTAAAATTATCATTGTAAAGGATCTTGATGAAGCTATTAAATATACTAATAGATTAGCTCCAGAGCATTTAGAATTAGCTATAGATAATGCAAGAAGCATTGTAGATAAAATTAATAATGCTGGTGCTATATTTATTGGTCACTATAGTGCAGAATCATTAGGTGATTATATGGCTGGTCCTAACCATGTTTTACCAACATGTGCAACAGCTAGATTCTTTTCACCACTTGGTGTAGATGATTTTATTAAGAAAACTTCATTAATTGAATTTGATTATGATTCAGCAAATAAATTATTAGATGATGTTGAATCATTTGCTAAAATTGAAGGTTTATATATGCATGCTTTAAGCGCTAAACTAAGAAAGGAAAAGTTTTAATTATGAAATACATGAAGAAAAGCTTTTCTAAAATGGTACCTTATCATTCAAAACTAATTACTGATGGTATCATTTTAAATGCGAATGAGGCACCATATAATCCTCCTCTTGAAATAATTGAATTATCTAAAGAGGAAATGAATAATGTAGATTATAATAGATATCCAGATATGGATGAAGTTTTACTTAATGAAGCAATTGCTAAATGTTATAAAATAGATCCAGCTAATATAAGCTGTGGTGTTGGTTCTGATGAATTATTAGATGTATGCTTTAGAGCTGTTTTAGAGAAAGACGATATAGCTTTAGGATTTACTCCATCATTTTCTATGTATCAAGTTTTCGCAGAATTAGTTGGTGCGAAATTCATTGGTGTAAAGGGTGATGATAATTATTTATTTAATGTCGATGACATGATAAATAAAATTAAAGAAATTAATCCTAAATTAGTTGTTATATGTTCACCTAATAATCCAACTGGTCAATATTTCAGTGAAAAAGATGTAAGAAGAATCATTGAATCTACAAATGCATTAGTTTTACTTGATTTAGCTTATATTGATTTTGCAGAAAAAGATTATTGTAAAATTAGTTTAGAATATGATAATGTAATTTCATTTAAGACATTTTCAAAGGCTATGGCATTACCATCTATTAGATGTGGCTATTGTATTTCAAATAAAGATAATATTGATATGATAAATGCTGTTAAAGCTCCATATTCATTATCTACTTTTAGCCAAATATTAGCTAAAAATGCAATTTCTAATTTTGATTTATATAAAGATAAAATTAATGAGATTAAAAAAGAAAGACAAAGATTATTTAAGGAATTAAAGAATCTTGGCTTTGTTGTATTTAATAGTGAAGCTAATTTTATTTATACATTAATGGATGAAAAATATTATCAAGAATTATTAAATAATAAGATTTATATCAGAAGATTTGATAATTTACATTATCGTATAACTGTAGGTAGTCAAACTGAAAATAATATGTTACTGGAGGTTTTAAGATGCGCTGTTCAGAAGTAAAAAGAAAAACAAAAGAAACTGATATTGAAATTAAATTAAATTTAGATGGTGAAGGTAAGAGTGATTTAATTACTGGAATTGGTTTTTTCGACCATATGCTAAATACTTTTGCTAAGCATGGTGGATTTGATTTATTTTTAAGATGTAAAGGTGATTTAAATGTTGATACACATCATACAGTAGAGGATTGTGGTATTGCATTAGGACAAGCCTTTGATGAAGCATTAAAATCAAAAGATGGCATTAATAGATATCAATCATTTACAATGCCTATGGATGATGCACTTGTTATGTGTGCTGTTGATTTATGTGGTAGAGATTTTTATGAATCTGATGCATTTTTTAATGTAGAACATGTTGGTGATTTTGAGACTGAAACAACAGATGAATTCTTTAGATCATTTGCTTGTAATGCTAAAATTAATTTACATTTTGTAATTTTTAGAGGAGAAAATGCTCACCATATAATTGAAGCTATGTTTAAATCATTAGCTAAGTGCTTAAGAGATGCTGTTAGAATTAATCCTGAAATTAAGGGAAGTTTATCAACAAAAGGTGTTATTTAATGATAGCTATAATTGATTATGGTGTTGGCAATTTAGGTAGTGTTTTAAATGCTTTTAAGTATTTAGGATATGATTGTGTTGTCACATCTAATAAAGAAGAAATATTAAACGCTGATAAGGTAGTATTACCTGGTGTTGGTGCGTTTAAGGATGCTATGGATGCTTTTAGAGAAAAAGGATTCGTAGATGTTATACATAAAGTAATTGAAAATAATAAGCCTATTTTAGGTATTTGTGTTGGTATGCAAATGTTATTTGAATATTCATACGAATATGGTAAACATGAAGGCTTAGGTATTTTTAAGGGTAATATTATTAAATTTGATGATTCTAATTATAAGGTTCCTCAAATTGGTTGGAATCAAATTAAAGTTAAAAATGATAATAAATTACTTAAAGGTTTAGATGGTAAATATGTATATTTTGTTCATTCATATCATGTAGACAATTCAGAATATAATATTTCTGAAACAGAATATGCGAATTGTATTTATCCATCTGCAGTTAATTATAAAAATATTTATGCAACTCAATTCCATCCTGAAAAATCAGGTGAGGTTGGGTTACAAATTTTAAAGAATTTTGGTGAATTATAATGAAATTATATCCAGCAATTGATTTACATGATGGTAAATGTGTAAGACTTTACAAGGGCGATTATAATCAAGTAACTGAATATGGTGATCCTGTAACTCAAGCTAAGAAGTGGAAGGATATGGGAGAGACTTTTTTACATTTAGTAGATTTAGATGGTGCTAAAGAAGGCTACAGTTTAAATTTAGATAGTGTTAAAAGAATCATTAATGAGGTTAAAATTGATGTTGAGCTTGGTGGAGGAATCAGAAATATAAAGCATATAGAAAATATTTTATATATAGGTGTAAATAGAGTTATTTTAGGTTCTAGTGCTTTAAATTTAGATTTTGTAGAGGAAGCTATCAATAAATTTGGTAGTGATAAAATCGTTGTTGGAATTGATTGTAAAAATATGAAGGTTGCGACACATGGTTGGCTTGATGTTACAGAAATAGATGCTGTTGATTTTGCGTTGAAGCTTAAAAAAATAGGTGTTAAAACAATTATATTCACTGATATTGCTAAGGATGGTACACTTGAAGGTATTAATGTTAATCAAACTAAAAAAATGGTTTTAGAAACAGGATTAGATATTATTGCTTCAGGTGGTGCTAAAACTTTAAATGATATTAAAAATGCTAAAGAGATTGGATGCTATGGAATTATATTAGGTAAATCTATTTATTCTGGTTCAATTGATTTAGTAGAAGCTATTAAAGAATATGAGGATTAAATATGCTTGCAAAAAGAATTATTCCATGTCTTGATGTAAAGGATGGAAGAGTAGTAAAAGGTGTTAAATTCTTAAATTTAAGAGATGCTGGTGATCCTGTAGAGATAGCTAAGGGCTATTCGGATTTAGGTGCTGATGAGATTGTATTTTTAGATATTACTGCTTCACATGAAAAAAGAGGAACAATTGTTGATGTTGTTAAAAAAACAGCTGAAGTTGTTTTTGTTCCACTTACTGTAGGTGGTGGTATATCATCTTTGGATGATATGAAAAGAATTTTAGATGCTGGTGCGGATAAGGTTTCAATTAATTCAGCGGCTGTTAGAAATCCTGATTTAATTAGTCAAGGAGCTCATAAATATGGTAGTCAATGTATAGTTGTTGCGATAGATGCTAAATGGAATGGAAGCTTCTATGAAGTATATTTAAATGGTGGAAGAATTCCAACTGGCTTAGATGCTATTGAATGGGCCAAAAAGGCTGTTTCTTTAGGCGCTGGTGAATTGTTAGTAACATCAATGGATACTGATGGAGATAAAAAAGGATTTGAGCTAAATTTAACAAGTAAAATCGCTAAAAGTGTTAATGTTCCAGTAATTGCTTCAGGTGGAGCTGGAACTATGGAACATTTCTATGATGTTTTTACTAAAGGATCTGCTGATGCAGGTTTAGCTGCGTCTATTTTCCACTATAATGAAATTGAAATTAAGGATTTAAAAGAATATTTAAAACAAAAAGGTATTGAGGTGAGATTATGAAACGTGAAGAGTTCATAAATAGTGTTAAATTTGATAATAATGGTTTAGTTGTATGTGTTATCCAAGATTATCATGCTAAAAAGGTTAGAATGGTTGCCTATATGAATAAGGAAGCCTTAACTAAAACATTAGAAACAGGTCAAATGACTTATTTTTCTCGTTCAAGAAATAAATTATGGGTTAAAGGAGAAGAATCAGGTTATTTCCAATATTTAAAGGGTGCCTCAATCGATTGCGATGGCGATGCTTTATTATTCCAAGTTGAACAAAAAGGTGGAATTAGTTGCCATACTGGTAATGCAGTATGCTTTTATAGAGACTTAGAAGAACAAAATTTAGTTGTTTTAAATCGTGAAAAAATTAAAACATCAGATAATGAATTTATCAATTTAGAATCAACAATAGCTGATAGAATTAAAAATCCAGTTGAAGGATCTTATACAAATTATCTAATTGATAAGGGTGAAAATAAGATTTTAAAGAAAGTTGGAGAAGAAGCTAGTGAAGTTATCATTGCTTGTAAGGATGGTAAAAAACAAGAAATAGTTGGTGAAATAGCTGATTTAATTTACCATTTAACTGTTGAAATGCAAGTTAAAGATATTTCATGGAATGATGTTATTGATGAGCTTTTAAAAAGATAAAAATGATTTCCCAATATTTATATTGGGATTTTTTCTTTTAAAAGCTTCTTAATGTTGTAAATTATCTTAAAAAAAGATATAATAAAATATAGAATGTTTGGAGGTAGTACTTATGATTAAATATGAAGTTCAAGGAAAAATCGCTGTAGCGACTGGCTCAACTAAAGATGATGTTACTTTAACTATTCCATCTAATATAGATGGATATCAATTAGCTAAAATTGAACCAAACGCTTTTAGTGAAATGGGTAAGCTTAAAAAGGTTATTATTCCAGGATCTGTAAAGGTTATTGGTGGCTATAGCTTTGCAAATTGTCCTAATTTAAAGGAAGTAGTTTTAGAAGAAGGCGTTGAAATTATTGAAGACTGGGCTTTCATTTCTTGTAATATTGAAAGTATCACATTACCAAAATCTTTAAGATCATGTGGTGTTAATGCTTTCTTAGGAAATATGTGCAAATACACAGTTGACGAATTTATTAAAAATAAAGAACAAAATAAATATCATAGATACCATACAAATAATAAATGTGCTGTTTTCCCATTAGCTTTACTTGAAGCTAAAGAAAATATTAACAAAGAAATCATTGAATCAAGAAGTAAATATATTGATTCACAACTAGATTTAGTTTATGATGGTGGAATGTTAAAGTCTCAATTAGATGTTCCATTTTTATTTAATAATGATGAATTCTTATTAGCTTTATATTCTGATAAGAAGGATTTAGATACATTTGAATTTGAAGTATCTACTGAATCTAAAAAAGAAATTGGCTTATATTCAGAAAACGATCCTGATTTCTTAACAATTAAGATTGATTTATTCGCTAACAAAAAGCTTGAATCAAGCTTCTATTTAAAAACTCCATATTTAGAAAATATAAGCTTGGAATGTTTAGGCTTTGAAAAGATTGAAACTAAGGCTGAAACATATTATTTCATTTCTATTAAGGTTAGAATGTTATGTTATGGAAATGGTAATGTAGATAGAGAATTTGCATTAAATTTATTTAATGACTTCATTGGTAAATATCAAACAGAAGTTACAAATGGCTTATTAACTCAAGCTCAATTTGATGATATTAAGGATGTTGTAGATAACAAAATAATTGATGTTATAAGTGGATTCTTAACACAAATAGATGGTGCTCCATATTTTACATATGTTACTAATATATTAAATGCTGCTGCTCAAGATCAAAAGCTTGATATGGGTCAAATTAATAATTATATATTTGAATTAGAAGTTAAATATTATAACGAATTATCTAGTTATGAATCACTTGAGAATATTTGTTTTAGAGATGTATTTAATACAGTAAAATTCTTAGAAACACTTACTGGTTTATCAATTGATGAATTAGGTGTAAGATATGGAATTCAATTAGCTGATGCTGGTGGTAATATCATTACTAAGGAAGAAGCTCAATCATACATTAATATTTTCATGGATCTAGAAACAAATTATAATTTACATGCTGATTTCTTATTATATGTATATAAAGAATTACAAAGATTAAATAACCAATTTTCTGTTTTAGCATTTAGTGCATAGGAGTTTATATGAAGGTTGCGTTAATATATGATTTTGATAAGACTTTATCAACTACAGATATGCAAAATTATGATTTTATCCAAAATCTAGGTATTGAGGTTTCTAAATTTTGGGAAGAAACTGGAAAACTAACTAAAGATAATGAAGCTGATAAAATCTTATGCTATATGTATGAAATGATAAAGATGTGTAAAGAAAAAAATATTTCTTTAACAAGAGAATATTTACAATCATGTGGTAAAAATATAGTATTCCATAATGGTGTTTTAGATTGGTTTTCAAGAATTAATCGTTATGCTATGACACTAGGTGTTGAATTAAAGCATTATATTATTTCAAGTGGTATTACTGAAATAATTGAAGGTACAGAAATATATAAATATTTTGAAAAGGTATATGGATGTAGCTTCATATATGAAAATGGAGTAGCTGTATGGCCTAAGATGAGTGTAAATTATACTCAAAAGACTCAATTCTTATTTAGAATTGCTAAAGGGGCACTTGATTTAACAGATGATGAAATGATTAATAAAAAAGCTAAAAAGCTTGATATAGAATATCGTAATATGATTTATTTAGGTGATGGATTAACTGATATTCCTTGTATGAAGCTTATTAAAGAGCGTGGAGGCTCATCTATAGCTTTATATCATTTAGGTAAAGAAGATAAGATTATGGATATTTTAAATGATGATAGAGTTAATATTGCAGTTCCTGCAGATTTTTCTGAAGGCTCTAAATTAGATGAAGCAGTTAAACTTATGATTGGTCATATGGCTTTATTAGGTAATCTAAAAAATAAAGAGAAAGATGAGATTTCAGCTATTTTAGGAGGCAAGAAAATTGAAAATTAATTTTTTTAATGAAACTGACCAAAAAATATGGAAATATGAAAAAGTAATAAAAAAGGTTTTTAAAACAATTGATTCAAAGAAAACCTTTAATTGTATTTTCGTATCAAAAGAAGAAATAAAAAGAATTAATAAAGAATATCGTAAAATAGATAAGGTTACTGATGTTATATCTTTTGCTTTAATTGATGATAATGAATATCAAATAAAGAAAAATTTAGGTGATATATTCATTTGTGTAGATAGAGCGTTAGAACAAGCAAAAGAATATGAACATTCTGATTTAAGAGAATTTTCATTTTTAGCAGTTCATGGTTATTTACATTTATGTGGATATGATCATCAAACTCCTGAAGAAGAAAAAATCATGTTTTCTTTACAGGATAAAATATTAGATAAAGCAGGTGTTCATAGATAATGAATTATGATGTTGAAAAAATGATTGATATGGCTATTGCAGCTAGATCAAATTCATATGCTCCATATTCAAAATTTAAAGTAGGTTCAGCTATTTTAACTACTGATGGTAAATATCATTTAGGTTGTAATATCGAGAATTCATCATATCCTTTATCTAATTGCGCTGAAAGAAGTGCTTTATATAATCTATACTCTAATGGTTATTCAAAGGCTGATATTATTTGTATGGCTGTTGTTGCAGAATGTGATAGTCCTGTTACACCTTGTGGTGGATGTAGACAGGTTATGGCTGAATTATTAGATGAAAATACACCTATAATTTTATCTAATATAAAAAGAGACAAAATCATTACAAATATTAAAGAACTTTTACCATTAAGCTTTAAATTAAATTGAGGTTATTATGCAAAATTTTGAAAATTATAAAAGTGGATTTGTAGCAATCATAGGTAGACCTAATGTAGGCAAATCTACTTTTTTAAATAAGGTAGTAGGTAAAAAGGTAGCTATAATGAGTGATAAGCCTGGTACGACTAGAAATAAGATTTTAGGTATTGTCACTACAGATACTTATCAAATAGCTTTTACTGATACTCCTGGTGTATCTAAAATGAAAACTGAATTAGGTAGAAGAATGGTTAATGCATCTTTTGATGCTACCTCTGGTGTTGATTGTGTTATTTTTATGACAACACCTTTAAAAAAGGTATTACCTGGTGATGAAATTATCCTAGATAATTTAAGAAAGCTAAAAATACCAGTATTCTTAGTAATTAACAAGGTCGATGAATTAAAAAGATTTAATGATATTGATTTAACAATTGCTTTATATAAGGATTTATTCCCATTTGAAGGAGTATTCCCTATTTCAGTTTTAGAAGATAAAAATGTAGATGTATTATTAAATACAATAATTGATTTATTACCAAATGGACCTAAATTTTATCCAGATGAAATGATTTCAGATCATGATAATAGATTCTTGGCATCAGAATTAATTAGAGAAAAGATTTTAGAAGAAACTAAAGAAGAAGTTCCTCATTCAATCGCTGTAACAATTGATTCAATTGAACAAAATAAAGATAATCCTGATTATTTAGATTTTTACGCTACTATTTATTGTGAAAGAGATTCACAAAAAAAGATTATTATTGGTCATGGTGGAGAATTAATTAAAAGAGTAAAAAATAGATCAATTAATGATATAAAGAAATTATATAATCGTAAGATTCATCTTGATTTATGGGTTAAGGTTAAAAAGGATTGGAAGGATAAACCAATCGACTTAGCTAATTTAGGGTATTCAAAGGACAATTTTTAATGAAAATTGAAGGTATTATTTTAAGTACAGTTGATTATAAAGAATCATCTAATATTATTAATATTTATACCGAAGAAGGTAAAATAGGTATTAAAGCTATTGGGGCAAAAAATCCTAAAAAAGGTTTAGTTTCTACACTAGAAATAGGAAATATTTTAAGCTTCAATTTAAGTGAAGATAAAATGCCTAAAATATTAGAATATAATTCCATATTTAATACTTATAAAATATTAGAAAAATTAGATAAAATGGAAGCTTTAGGATTGATGCTTGATATAATATTTAATATTGATATAAATAATAATCATAAAAATATTTATAATTTCTCTAAAAAGATGATTTTATCATTAAATGATAATGATACATTAAAAGTATTATCTATATTTATGATAAAAATATTATATGCATATGGTATTAATCCTAATTTAAAAACATGTAATAAATGTAACTCTTTAAATATTTATACATTTGATTCTATTTTAGGTGGAGCTTTGTGCAAAAATTGTAGTAATAATTTAGATGATAATTATTTAAATATTATTAAAGAATATTATTATGATAAAAAAGAAATATCTGAATATATAGATTGTGATTTTAAAGAATTATTAAAGGTAATATATAGTTATTATAATTATCATTTCCCATATGATATAAAACTTAACAAATATATTGCTATAACAAAATGATTTTTACTTGATTTTATTAATATTTAATATATAATATTAACATAAATGCTAAGAAGTGAAGGATTAGATAATTAATTCATTTTAGAAAGAATATGGTTGATGAAAATATTCATGAATTGTTATTGAAGGTAGTCATGGAGCTGGTGTATTGAAATAGTAGTAAATATATCCCGTATATCTACGTTACAGATTAATTGAGGGCTATATCTTTTGATATAGAACTAAGGTGGTACCGCGATAATTCGTCCTTAGAATATTATTTCTAAGGATTTTTTTTATGAAATTAGTTAGTGAAAGACTTATAATTAGAGAATTTTCATATAATGATCTTGATGATTATTTCGAATTTGCTAAGAATCCTAATGTAGGACCTATGGCAGGATGGAAGCCTGTTCCTTCGAAGGATGTTGCTAGACAGATTCTTGCAAAATATATGCTATATAAGGATGTATTTGCGATATGTTTAAAGGAAAATAATCGGGTGATTGGTACTATGTCAATTTATGATACTGGTTTACGTAAATATAACAAGGTTAAACAATTAGGTTTTTCTTTGAATTATGATTACTGGAATCAAGGAATAATGACTGAAGCTGTTAAGATCACAATCAAGTATATATTTACTAAAACTGATTGTGAATTAATTGAGGTTGGTCATCATTCAGATAATTATCAATCAAAAAGAGTTATTGAAAAATGTGGTTTTTTATATGATGGTAGATTATCTAAATATAAGAAATTATATGATGGTAGATTAATAGATGCGGATTTTTATTCGCTTACTAAAGAAGAATATGAAAGGATGAGATTAAATGAAAGAACTAAAGCCTAAATATGACTTTAAAGAAGTTGAAAATGGTAAATATGAATTCTGGCTTAAGGGTGGTTTTTTTGAGGCAGGAGATAAAGAAAAGGAACCTTTTACAATTGTTATTCCACCACCAAATGTTACTGGTAAATTACATTTAGGACATTCATGGGATACAACATTACAAGATATAATTATTAGAAGAAAAAGAATGCAAGGCTATGATGCTTTATGGTTACCTGGTATGGACCATGCTGGTATCGCAACTCAAGCTAAGGTTGATGCTAAATTAAAAGAACAAGGTATATCTAGATATGATTTAGGTAGAGAAAAATTCTTAGAAGTAGCTTGGGAATGGAAAAAAGAATATGCCAAGATTATTCGTTCTCAATGGGCTGCCTTAGGCTTATCTTTAGATTATACAAAAGAAAGATTTACTCTTGATGAAGGCTTAAATAAGGCTGTAAATCATGTATTTATCACTTTATATAACAAAGGATTATTATATCAAGGTGAAAGAATTATCAACTGGGATCCAGAAGCTAAAACTGCTTTATCTAATATCGAAGTTGAACACAAGGATATTGAAGGTGCATTTTATTATTTTAAATATCCATTTGTAGATCAAGATGGTGGTGTTGTTATCGCAACAACTCGTCCTGAAACTATGTTTGCTGACCAAGCAATAATGGTTAATCCAAATGATGATAGATATAAAGATATTATTGGTAAAAAGGTTTATATTCCTGGAACTGATATGATTATTCCAGTTATTGCTGATGAATATGTTGATATCGAATTCGGTACTGGTTGTGTTAAGGTAACACCAGCACACGATCCTAACGACTTTATGGTAGGTAAAAGACATAATTTAAAGATGCCATTATGTATGAATGATGATGGTACAATGAATGAAATGGCTGGTAAATACCAAGGTCAAGATAGATTTGAATGTAGAGAAAATCTAATTAATGATTTAAAAAAAGCAGGCTTATTTATTAAAAAAGAAGTTATAACACACTCAGTAGGTCATAGTGAAAGAACTGGTGTTGTAGTAGAACCAAGACTTTCTAAGCAATGGTTTGTTAAGATGGATGTTTTAGCAAAACAAGTATTAGAAAATGATGAATATCATTTCGTTCCAGAAAGATTCCATAAGACTTTAGAGCACTGGCTAACTGATATTGAGGATTGGTGTGTTTCTCGTCAATTATGGTGGGGTCATAGAATACCTGCTTGGTATAAGGATAATGAAGTAAAAGTTCAAGTTGAATGTCCAGGTGAAGGTTGGGTTCAAGATGAAGATGTATTAGATACTTGGTTTTCAAGTGCTTTATGGCCATTCTCAACACTTGGTTGGCCTGAAAATACAGATTTATTAAAAAGATATTATCCAACAAATGTATTAGTAACAGGTTATGATATTATTTTCTTCTGGGTTGCTAGAATGCTATTCCAAGGTGTTGAATTTACTCATCACGCTCCATTTAAGGATATCTTAATTCATGGTTTAATTAGAGATGCTCAAGGTCGTAAAATGAGTAAATCATTAGGAAATGGTGTCGATCCATTTGATGTTATTGCTAAATATGGTACTGATTCATTAAGATATTTCTTAACAACTAATTCCGCTCCAGGTTTAGATTTAAGATTTGAAACTGAAAAGATTGAATCATCTTGGAATTATTTAAATAAGATATGGAATATATCAAGATATATTTTAATGAATTTAAATGATGATTATAAAGAAGAAAAAATCAATTTCAAGGAATTAAATATTCCTTCTAAATGGATTTTATCTAAATTAAATAAAGTAATTGAAAATGTTGATTACAATATGGATAAATATGAATTTGGTGAAGCTGCTAAGACAATTTATTCATTTGTTTGGGATGATTTTGCAAGCTGGTATGTAGAATTAACTAAGGTTGATTTAGCAAATAAAGAATCAAATGATGCTAAAAATACAATTAATGTATTAGTTCATGTATTAAAAGCAATATTAAAATTATTACATCCATTTGTTCCATTTATAACAGAAGAAATATATCAAGCTTTACCTCATAATCATAAATCAATCACTATTTCTGATTGGCCAAAGATTAATAATGAATTTAATTCTGATATAGCTAATATCTCAATTGATAACTTGATTGAAATTATCACTTCAATTAGAAACACAAGAGCTAATTGTAATAAGGCTCCAAAAGAAGCATTAGATATTACAATTTTTGCTAAAAATAATGATTTATTAAATATCTTAAATAATTTAAAAGAATATATTTCAAGATTTACAAATCCAAAGGAATTAAATTTTGTTACAACTGATTTAAATCCAAATGGATATGTTGTAAATGTATTAAAGAATCTAAAGATTTATATTCCTGAAGATGAATTAATTAATAAAGAAGAAACAATTAATAAATTATTAGCTACTAAAAAGAAATTAGAGGGAGAACTTGAAAGAAGTAAAAAGATGTTATCAAATGAAGCATTTATTTCTAAGGCTCCTCAAGCTAAAATAGATTCAGAAAAGAAAAAACAAGAAGAATATCAACAACAATATGATGATGTATTAAAAACATTAAAGAGTCTAGGTGTTTAAATTGTTTAATAGTATTGATGAGGTTTTTGATTATTTATATAATCAAAGAAAGAAAAATAAAAGAGAAAATCTCGATAGAATAGCTAATTGTTATAAATTATTAGGTATTAAATCAAATTATAAAATAATTCACATTGCAGGAACTAATGGTAAGGGTTCTATATCTGAAGGTATTAAAACTATTTTATCAAATTGTAATTTACATGTAGGTATATTCACATCACCTTATGTAATCTCATTTAATGAAAGAATTAGAATTAATGATAGAATGATTTCAGATTCTGAAATAATGCATTATATGAATATTTTAAAGAAATTTAATGATGAATACACTTTAAAATATGATGATAATATTCCGTTTTTTGAATTAACATTATTAATGGCATTAATGTATTTTGAAGATAGAAAAATTGATGTTTTAGTCTTAGAATGTGGTTTAGGTGGAAGATTAGACGCAACTAATTTTTTGAAAACTGATTTAGCAATTATTTCTAATATTGGTTTTGATCATATGCAACAATTAGGTAATACATTAGAAGAAATTGCTTATCATAAATTAGGAATTGTTAAAAATAATGAGGATTTAATAACTGCAGTTGATGAAAGCTTACTTCCATATTTTAAAGATAATTTAAAGGATACTAAATCAAATATAATTTGGGTTAATGATAAAATTAAAGATGTTCATTTTGATTTAAAAAATACATATTTTAAATATAAAGGCTTAAATTATAAAACTAATTTAATTGGTTTATATCAAGCTTATAATATGAGTATAGCCATAGAAGCTTCAAATTATATTATTAATAATATTAATAAGGATATTATTGATTATTCATTAAACAATATATTCTGGCCTGGTAGATTTGAAATAATTAATGATAATATTATTTTAGATGGTGCTCATAATATTCATGCTATAAAAGCATTATGTAATACCTTAAAAGAATTAAATAAAAAGATTAATATAATCTATACATCATTAAAGGATAAGGATTATAAATCTGTAATAAGTGAGCTTGATAATATTGCAAATAAATATTATTTCACAACAATTAATGATTTAAGAAAAGAAGATCCTAATATCTTTAAATCATTAACTTATAAAGAATCTATAGTTATAGATAATCCTTTTGAATGTGTAGATTATGTAATTAATAATATTAATAAAGATGAAATAATATTAATTACAGGCTCATTACATTTTATTTCTATAATTAGAGAGTATTTAAAAAATAAATAATTTTCTCAAAAATAAAAGATGAAATTATAATAATTTTTCATCTTTTTTATTTTTATTAAATAATTAATACTAATTTTAATTTTTTTATTTACATTAATAATTTTATAAGTATAATAATTCAAATATTTTATTTTAAAAATTTAAAATTTGAAGGATTAGAATTATGTTACCAAGAGAAAAAATGATTATTAATGGGCCTAAAGAATTAAAAGATGAAGAATTACTTGCGATAATGTTATCAAGTGGAACCAAGAATGAAAATGTATTTGATATGTCTAAAAGATTAATAAAAGAATATGGATTTTCAAGACTTTTTAAAATGAATTATGAAGAATTATCTAAAATACCTGGAATTAAAAAGGCTAAAGCGACTAAGCTTATGGCAAATTTTGAGATAACAAGAAGAATTATTGAAAATAAAACAAGTGATATTAAATTGTTAGAAACTATAGATGTATTTAATTATATATATCCAGATTATATTGATATAGATTATGAATTATTAAGTGTTATATATGTAGATATAAAAATGACTGTAATAAAAATTGATAAATATACAGATTTATTAAAATCTAAATTAAAAATACCATTTAGAAATATTATTAATAATGCTTTAAATCTAAATGTATTTGGATTCTTTTTAGTTCATAATCATCCTGCGGGTAATATTAATCCATCTAAAGAAGATATTATAGAAACAAATGAATTATTAAAAATATGTAATCAAATAGGAATAATTTTATTTGATCATATTATTATTTCCAAGGGAACCTATTTATTTATAAATAAATATTTAAATGAAAATAATTTTTTTAATTTTTAATTATATTGTATAATCTTATAT
>CAMJOZ010000013.1 GCA_946407635.1 uncultured Caryophanales bacterium | reverse complement strand
GATTTTTAAAAAATCACTAATTTGAGGATTTTTAGTCTTGGTTTTATTAACTTATTAAATTTTTTATAATTTAGTACTTGATTATTAATAGTTAATCACCTCAACAATTCATCAATATATTTCCCTTTTCCCCTATATTTAACTCTTGCAGCTTTTACTTTATCATCACCCAGTTTTGTAAAGTCTCTTCTTTTTTCTAAATAATCTCTCTTCTCACTTGTACATAAATAATCTTTCCCTATCATTTTTAAATGATTAATAGCCTTTTTACTTTTAATAACATATTGGAAACCTAAATTAGTTGCTGACAGGCAGTGTTTACATTGTTCATCAGTTATCATTTTATCTATAAAGTCATTGATTATCCTAAACATTCTATTATCAGCAATTGGCGCAATAATAAAATCTGCTTCATCAACTTTATTAACAATGTTTTTAACAATATCATTATTAACATATTCATTAATTCTACCTCTATAATATGCAATTGCAATCATCCATTCTGTTGAAACATCAAATTTTACACATTTTAAATCTGTATTTTCAAATGTAAATCTATATATCGATGATTTTTCAAAGCTTGAAACAAATGTTGCAGCGGCTTCCAATGTTTCAGATAAATAAAATCCTTTACCAAAATCATTATTATCATCACTACGATTAATATCTATTTCACCTTCAATTGTTTTTTTTGACCCATGAAATAAAACTTTTGATTTATTATCATCTATACTTAACATCTCTTTTATTCTATTAATATTAATGTGATTCTTATATGCATATTCATATATTTTTTCAAGATTAGATTCACTTATTCCATTAGTTTCGTTAATCCATCTATTTAAAGTCTTAATATCTATTTCTAAATCATTGGCTAAATCTTCTCTAGATAGTTCCAAAATTTCAAGAATAAGTTTTATATCATCCACATATTCATAATTCATATATTTAACCTCCTGCTAAGTTTATTATACTAAATGTCCTATAGAACTTCAAGTATTAAATCAAAGTTATATATACTAAATGTCCTATAGAACTTTTATAAAAATAAAGACTGCAATTCCTTGCAGTCCATATAAGCTATAATAAATCATTATCAATTAAGTACTTATAAACATAATCTACTCTAGATTTAACCATATCATCTATTTCAACATTATTTATAAATGGTTTAATTAATGAATATAATTCATCCATTGAAACAAATTCATTATATTTTAATATTTCAAGTACTAAATAACCTAATTCTTCTTTTGAAATATCATAAATATTTCTATCACTTGTTCTATAATAATCTATATAATTAGATTTATCCTTCCAATAAAACTTAAGATTGTTTTGATCAAATGTAAAATTCTTTTTAGCTAATATTTCATAAATAGAGTTTTCTTGTGAAGTTGATAAAACCTTAATATCAGCGTTTTTCATAATAACTTCTTCTATTTTATTTAAAGAAATAGGACCTTCAGTTTTTAAAATAATATCAATATAATCATTTAAATTATTAAAACCAAATACCTTATCATAAGTAATAGTTGAAATAATTGAATCTGTATATTCTAAAATATTATATTCAGGTTTAGAATCAAGCTTATTATTTTCAATATAATTAAGTATATGTCTAATAGTAGCTTTATTATCTTTATAATATTCAAGTGAATAAATATGAACTAATTTCCAGCCCAAATTAGTTAATTGATTATCTTTAACATATAAGCTATCTAATATATTTAAATTATCACTCTTATCAATAAAGATACCTAAAATATATTTATTATTTTTCTTAATTGCTAAATCAATTTTTATATTACCTCTACCAACATTGATATCAGATTCATATCCATGCTTAGCTAAATCTTTTTGTATTAATAAGCATAAATCATTTTTAGTTTCTTTTTCTTTAATTAAATTATTACCAACTTCAACATATTCAATGAAATCTCTTAATAATCTAACACCATTTGAATTTATTTTTTCTTTATTAATAAAATCACTTGAAGAAATAGTAGAAACTAAATACATATAGCTTCTTGATCTAGTTATCGCAACATTTAATCTTCTTTCTCCACCTATTCTTACAATAGGGCCATTAATAAATGGATGATTTAAAGAATTTAATCCAAATGAAACAACTAATATAATAATATCTCTTTCATCACCTTGAACATTTTCTAATGATTTAACAAATAAATCTTCACCCTTATTTTCATAAACATCATCAACACATTTTTTGATATTTTTATGATTTGATAAATATTTATTTAATTTATTTTCAGCTATTTCAACATCCAATACATTAAATACAATAATACCTAAAGATTTATTCTTTGTTTCATCATTTGAATAAATATCTTCTATTATTTCAAATACCTTATCCATTTCATTATCAGATATTCTAGACGAAACCTTATTATGCTCAGTCTTAACTAATTTAATGTTAAATGAACCATCTGAATCAGGGAATGTATATAATTCATTATCATAAAAATTCTTATTAGAAAAATCTATTAATGATTCACTATGGCTTCTATAATGATATTTCAATCTAATATTATCTAAGCCAATAGCTAAGCACTCATCTAAAAGTGAATCCGCATCATCAACGATATCATCATCAGATTTAATATCACCCTTAAAATAATTAGATGGTGGCATCTGCATAGGATCACCTGAAACAATTAAGCTATTACCTCTAATTATTGCCATAATAGCTTCATGTGTAGGTATTTGTGATGCTTCATCAAAAATAACTAAATCATATTTTTTCTTATCGTAAGGTAAATATTTACTCAATTTATCTGGAGTAGTCATAACAATAGGGAATGCTAATCTAATAAATTTAGAATAATTTTCAATAACATTTCTTATTGATAATTTAGATGTTTGTAACATCTTCTTAAGCTTTGATAATTGATATTTTTCTTTATTAAAATCAAATTCACTTATTTTCTTATTAATATCATTAATAGCTTCAATCTTTGTATATTCAAAATATTTATTAATTAATTCTTTATAATTATTAATAGTTTTATTAAACATATTTGAATTGAAATAATTAATATCATCATCTAAGAAATATAATTTTAAATATCCGTCAGCCAATGATTTATCATAAATATTAATTAAATCTTCAATATCAATCTTATTATTTATCTTAAAGATTAATTCATTTAAATCTAATTCAGCTAATGATTTTAATTTATTATTAATATTTGAAATATTGATAACATCATTAATATTAGAATTCATTACCTCATCAATGAATGATTTAAATAATTTAAATTCATCACTAGATTTTTCAAATATTTCATAATTAATTAAATATTTATTATTAATTTTCTCATAGCTAATATCAAATTTATTGATTGCTTCTTTTAATCTGATTAAATAATTATTAATAGTTTCATCTTTAGTATCAAATAGATTTAATAATATTTTTAATATCTTAATACTATTATTATCATCAGTTAATTTTCTAAATATTTCTATGAATTCTTTAGTATTATTGTATTTATCAATAATCTTTTTTGTATCATTATCTAAAAGTGAAATACCACATAAATCAACAAAAGCTTGTTCATTTTCTTTTAAATAATTATACATTTCATTATATTCTTCTATTTCTTCATAATATTTAGAATAATTATTAATCTTAGTTAATTTAGTAATATTTTGTAATTCAAGCTTTAATTCTTTATTTAAGCTTAATTTTTTAAAGAATCCCAAATCACTATTTAATTCATCAATACGAGAGGTCGCGTCTATATCAATTATTTTTGAATAATAAAAATATGAATGCTTATTCTTAAAATCATCAAGCTTTTCTTTTCTAGAAATTAAATCTAAAATATTTTTTTCATCATAATAATCTAAAAAGCTATAAATCTTATTATTAAATATTTCTTTATTGTAAATGATATCTAAAACATTAACTATATTTTTAATATTTTTTAATGTTGGCTTAATTAAATCACCTAATAATTCTAATAAATCAATAGATAATTTATATAATCTTGTAAATGAAAAATCTAAATCATTAAAATCTTTTTTTAGATTATCTTTTTCATAAAAATTAATATTTGTAATACCAATAGCTTTTAATAATGAATCATTATAATTATTTATATTTTTAGATATCGCTATAATATCATTTAAGATAATTCTAATTGTATCATCAATATCTTTAGTTAAATTAATTAAGAAATTATCATTTAAATCTACAAAATCAGAATCTATACTTCTATATTTTAAAATCGAAGTATATAAAGAATAATAATATTTATCTTTATTCAATTTATCAAAAATATTTTCTATTTCTAATCTCTTAGCTCTTATATCTAATAATAATTCTTCATAATCAATATCATTATTTTCTTTTTCTTCTAAAGCTTTTTTTAATTTAGAAATAAAAACATCTTTTAGTTTTCTTTCAGAATATAAATCTAAAACATAATCTTCATATCCTAAATTTTTTAATCTTTTATAAACAACATCTAAGGCAACAGCCTTTTTGGCTATAAATAAAACTGTTTTATCTTGATATAAAGCATTAGCTAAAATATTAACAATAGTTTGGCTTTTTCCTGTTCCTGGAGGACCATCTAATACAAATGATTTAGAGGAAATAGATTTTTTGATGGCCTCAAGTTCACTTTCATCATATGATGAAGGAATAGATAAATTCATGAAATTATCATCATAATCTATGAAATTATTTTCAACATATTTTGTTTCATCTATAAATGCTTTTGTGATTTTATTTTTTAATATTTCATTATGATGAGCTCTCATATCCTGCCAAATCGAATAATGAGAAAAAGATAAATTCATTATTAATACTTGATTAAAATCAATATCAACATCTAAATTATAGCTTAAAATCTTATTCTTTAATTCAATATATGAATTACCACATTCATATAATTCATCAAATGAAACATATGGATTAATATTAGAATAATATTCAAGGAAAGCTTCATTTAGCATTAATTCTTCAAAATCATAACTTAGTTCAAATAAATCCTTATTCTTTACTTTAATATTTAATGGCAACATTAAAAATGGAGCCTTTAATGTATCATAATCGGTTTTATATTTTATAACTCCTAATAATAAATATAATGTATGAGTTCCTGTTTCATTAAACATTTGTTTATTCTTTTTTATTAATTGATTTAAAGTCTTATTATTACCAATTAATAAAAAATCACTATTAATGCTTATATCAAAATCAAGTCCATTTAAATAATCTAAAACAGATGTTTCAGGCTCAATTAAATTAATTGAAGGATTATTCTTTTTCTTTAATTCATCAATAACATTTTTATTTGAAACAACTCTAATTGCGTTACTTTCTTTTATCTTTAAAGATACTAATGGATTAAGCTCATTTAAATCTAATAGCTTACGCTCCCACATAGTAATCTTATCTTCTTTACCTTTAGATATAACTTCTTCACTTATTGTTGGAACTATTGAATAATCAACATCATCACCTATATATGAATAAGCTTCCTTATCATTAAAAATAATATCTATATATTTTTCATTATTTAAATCAGGCGTATTAAATACTTTAGTATCATTATCTATTAATTCATTAACATATTCTAAATTAGATAAATTAATAACTTTAATCTCATTATTAATTAATTCATTTATATTATCTTTTGTAACATTCATTTTTGAATTATTAATACCTAAATATATATTATCATTAGCTAAAATAATAAATGAATTCTTAACATATTTAGATAAATATAAAGCCAAATCCAAATTTGATACATTTCTATGATTATTAATATCTTCTACTAAAATTACATCATCAAGTAAATAATCATCTTTAATATTATTAAAATTATATCTAGTGATATCTAGCTTTAATTCTTTTATTTCATCTAATAATTGATTAACATCTTTTTTTTCTTTAAATTTAACATATTTATAAAATAATCCTGGTTCATCAATAAATTCAATTGATGGAGTATTAATCATTAGCTTCTTAAAATACAAATCTTTAGAATTTAATAATTTATCACCAAATTTACAATTGATTGTAAGGTGTGAATCTAAATTATTATCAAGAATATATTTTTCATAATCAACATCTAAAATAAGATTTTTAATTGTTAATTTACTTGATCTTTTAACAAATAAATTATTTAAGCTTTTAATCTTGATAAAATCATTATCAAAAACAAAATCAACATCTAATAATAGCTCATTATTACTATTATTAATAAAACTTATTTCAGGTATAAAAGAATAATTAGATACACCATCTAATTTCTTTAATATTTTATCTAAATGGTAAATCGGATAAGAAAAATAATTACTAATATTAACTTCTATTTCAATTTCTTCTTGTTCATATTTACCAATAATTCTTCTTAATTTATTAAGTTCATAAGGAAATAACAATTCATCATATTCAACATAATTTGAAACAATCTGATAATTGTTTATACCCTCACAAATAACCTTATCACCTATATTATATTTAACGGGAGAAATGAATGGATATTCTACAATTTTTCCCTTTTTATTCTTAATTTTAACGTAAACAATTTTTCTAATCATAACAACTTTTTCCCTTAAAAAATAAAAAATAATTTTTTCTTGATTTACTATATATCAAATGATATAATCTTAATCGCGTTGAAAGAGGTGAAATCATGGCAAACATTAAACAACAAATTAAGCGTGTTCGTACAAATGAAAAGGCTAGACAATCTAATGTAGCATTCAAATCATCATTAAAAACTGCAATTAAGGATGTATATGCACAAGTAGAAGCTAAAGATCTTGAAAAAGCTACAGCTGCTTTAAATTTAGCTTACAAGAAGTTAGATAAAGCATTAGCTAAGGGCATCGTTCATAAGAATTATGTTTCAAGAAACAAATCTGAACTTGCTACTTCAGTAAATACATTAAAGTAATATAAAATTCATTTAACAAAATGGCACCATAAAGGTGCCTTTTTTGTTTTATCTTAGAAGATATAGTTCTAATCCTAAATTAGCGTCTACTTCTCCTTTTTTGATACTATAATCTAAATTAAGTAAATAATTAAGGTTATCCTTAATATCTACTAATGATTTAGATCTAGCATTTTTAATCATATAATAGGCTTGACCCTTTTTCTTAAGTTGAAACAAATTAAAAATATCATCTTGGGTAAGGCCAGCCTTAACTAAAAGATAAACATTATTAATTTCTTGAAATTTTGATAATAATTGAGAAATGATTTGAGTCGGTGTAACATTCAATATTTTTAAATCTTTATAAATAACGAATGCTTGTTCCTTATTATGTTCTAATACAGCATTTACTAATTCATAAGCTTTATCTTCTAATTTCTTTGGAACCATTTTATCAATATCTTCATATGTTATTAATTTATCATCTGCTTTATAGCATTTTAATATTTCAATATATGAATTCAAAAATGTTAAATTATATGAATTAGAAACTAAATATTTAATGTTATCGTCAGATATAACATAGCCATCATCATTAAATGATTTTTTAGCAAAAGAATCTAACGATTCTGATTTTACTCTAATATCATAAAAACTAGTCCACTTCTTCAATTCTTCTAATCTATCCTTATTATTAAAGGTAGATGTTGTAATCATAGCTAGGGCGTTTTGACTTTCAGTATCAGCTAATTGTCTAATTAATTCTTTAAACTGATCTTCTGATATTTGGGAAATCATTTCCGCACTCTTAACTATAATAAATTTAGGGTCATCAAATAAAGAAATTGTAGTAAGCTCATCTATAACATTATAAAAAGAATCATCTTCTAAATCATAGCTAGATACTTCATAATTAAGCTTTGATTGTTTTTTCAAATCTTCAATTTTATTTATTGCGAATGATAAATCATCCGTTGATATAAAATAGCTTACCATCTTTTTTCTCCTATCTATTTGATTTAACAACTAGATTTTTCATAAATTCTTTTAAATCTTCTGAAAAATCACTTTTCTTAGATATATATTTCCAGTTTCCTAGGGCGACACCTGGAACATTCATTCTATATCTATCATCCAATCCTAAATAATCCTGTAAAGGAACAATACATATTTTTGAATTTTGCATCATAGAAAATTCAATTATTTTTAAATTAGGTCTATCATAAAAAGATATATTACATAATTCATTTATTATCTTTTTATCTCTATCATTAATTGAATTATAATAACTCATGATAGTCATATTATCATGTGTTCCAGTATAAAAACAATTATTTTCTGGATATCCCTTTTTAAGAGGGATATTCTTTTTATATCCTAATTCAAACTGGAATATATTCATTCCAGGATATTTAGTGTCTTTTAATAATCTAAATACATCCTTTGTTAAAAAACCTAAATTTTCTGCGACAATTTCTGGATTTTTAACATTCTTTTCTATTTCTTTAAATAATGCAATGCCTGGGCCTTCTTTCCAAACCCCATTAACTGCATTAGTAGAACCATATGGTATTGAATAATATCCAGCAAATCCTCTAAAATGATCTATTCTTAAATAATCAAACATTTTAAAAGAATGCTTTACTCTTTTAACCCAATAATCATATTTGTTTTCCTTCATTCTATCCCATCTATATAGTGGATTCCCCCACAATTGTCCTAATGGTGAGAAAAAATCAGGTGGACAGCCGCTAACATTAATTGGTCTTAAATAAGGATCAAGCTCAAAATAATTTGGATTAGCCCATACATCGGCTGAATCATATGCACAATATATTGGCATATCACCCATAATTTTAATTCCATTTTTATTAGCATATTTTTTTAATTTCATAAATTGCTTATAAAAAATGTATTGAATAAATTTGTTTTCATCAATTTTATACCAAAATTGAGAATTAACCCATTCCATAGTATTAAAATTACGATATTTGAAATCATCATACCATTCATACCATGGTTTACCTTCATGTTCTTTTTTTAATACTGAATATTTAGCATAGTCATCAAGCCAATAAGCTTCCTCTTCCTTAAATTTACTAAAGTCTTTATCATCCTTATTAAATCTTTCATAGGCTTTAGATAATAAATTGATTTTAGTATCATAAACATAATTATAATTAACAAATGAAGATTCAAATGGTTCTCCTATTTCTTCTTTTGTTAATAATTTATCTTTTACTAATAATTCTAAATCTATTAAGTATGGATTAAATGCGAAGCTTGAATTAGATGAATATGGACAATCACCATAAGATGTTGGCCCAATTGGAAGAATTTGCCATATTTTTTGATTGGCTTCTTTTAAAAAATCTACAAAATCATACGCATCTTTTCCTAAGGTACCAATTCCATATTTTCCTGGTAGTGATGATATATGAAGTAATACACCTGCAGATCTCATATAGATTCCTCCTTCTTGATTTCATCTAATAATTTCTTTTCTTCTTTTGATAATTCTTTTTTATCTATTAAATCTTTTCTTCTTAGATAAGTTTTTCTTAATGATTCTTTTAATCTATAATTCTCTATTTTTTTATGATCACCTGATAATAAAACATCAGGTACCTTCATACCATTATATTCGATAGGTCTTGTATATTGAGGATATTCTAATAAGCCATTAGAAAAAGAATCATCCATAAAAGAATCTTCCTTAATTACATCATCTAATAATCTAACAATACTATCAGATATTGCCATAGCTGGGATTTCTCCACCAGTTAACACGAAATCACCAATAGATATTTCTGAATCAACATAGCTTCTAATTCTTTCATCAAAACCTTCATAATGTCCACAAATTAGAACAATCTCATCTTTTTTAGATAAATCAAAAGCTATTTTTTGATTAAAAACATTACCCTGTGGAGTTAATAATATCTTATAAGTATTATTATTTGTATTATCCTTTAACGCTCTATCAATAACATCACATCTAATAACCATTCCAGCTCCACCACCACATGGTGTATCATCGACATGATTATGCTTATCATTAGAATATTTACGATAATCAATTATTTCAAATTCAACTAGATTTTTATCTATTGCTCTTTTAATAATTGATTCAGATAAAAATCCATTATACATATTTGGAAATAATGTTAAAATTTTTATTTTCAAAATAATCCCTCAATTTCGTTTATATTAATATATTCATCATCAATATCTTTGACAAATTCATCAATAAAAGGTATTAAATAATTCTTATCATTATATAAAACAACTAAATAATGACATTTTGGTAATTCTCTTACTTCAGTAACGATACCTCTATCCTCTTTATTTTGATTTATAACCTTTTTACCGATTAAATCAGAATAATAAAATTCACCTTCATCAAGCTTTTGTCTTTCAAGTTCTGATACAAATATTTCTTTAGAATGATATTTTTCAACTAAGTTAATATCTTCTTTACCATAAAGCTTTATATAATAATATCCATCAGTAAATCTTGATGATGAAATCTTTTCCATAACATAATCATTGTTATAAAAAATATAGATAGTTTTATCCTTACTAAATCTATCAAAATCTGACATACTTCTTACTTTTAATTCACCCTTAATACCAAATGGTTTAAGTACCAATCCACACTTAAAATATTTCAATTTAATCACCATATTTCCTAATTAAGTATTTTACCATATCAAAAACTCATTTAAAATATTTCAATATGAATTATTAAATTATTTTTATAGATATTATAGAATCTATAAATTTCTTTTATATTCAATAAAAAACGAAAAGGAATGCAAATTAATGCATTCCTCATTATATTTAAATTAATTATTTCTCTTGGGTTTTAATTATATAATCGGCAACGATTGGATCTTTACCAAAATTATTATCTATACCAACGGTAACGTATCCTCTTTTTTTACCTTCTTGAAGATATTTATTAACATCTTCAAATAATACTACATCTTCTGGCTTCGCATTTTTCAAGATTCTAAATATTTCATCATAATAATACATTTTGTTATGTCTTGAATCACATATGAATGTGTTTCTAATATTAAAGAATCTATATAGATTCCAATTTTTTAACATTTTTTCTACTAGCTTCGGATTTTGAGCTGTTACTAAAAAGAATTGAATACCGAAACTTTTTAATAAGATATCAGTAACATACTTAAATGGTGGCTCCTTTAATACCATCTTTGCTGCAGTCTTAATCCTTATTTTTTTATATTTCTCGTATCCTTTTTCGCCGCCCATATCAATATTAAAATCTTTTTCTATTGATTCTAATACAAGCTGATCAGCCATACCTAAATATGAATAAATATGCTCATCGTCTAGATCGATGTTAAACATATCTTTACATACCTTTTTATGAGCTTCCCATTGAGTCTTTTCTGTATTACCCAAAGTACCATCTAGGTCAAAAATGAAGCATCTTTTTCCATCTAAAATCTTTTCCAAATCCTTGTCCATGAATATGCACCACCCTAAAATAATTAATATAAAACGCTTTCTTTATATTTCATTTTACATTTTTTAAATTAAGTTGTCAACTTTTATGCATAATTTATGTAAAAATGTGGAAAAAATAATAAAAAACACTCTAAATTGTTAGAGCGTAATTTATATATTATTTAAATATATTTGATTTATCTATAATATCTATAATTCTTTTTAATTCTTCAACAGGCTTAACTAATGCAAATCTAACATAACGGTCACCTAAAGAACCAAAAGCTATACCAGGAGTACATAAAACTCCTGTTTTTTCTAATAAATCATTTGCAAATTCAATTGAATTATTATATTTATCAGGTATTTTAGCAAAAACAAACATTGTTCCTTTACTTCTTTTCACAGTCCAACCTATATTTGTTAAGCCATCACAAAAAGCATTTCTTCTACTTTCATATTCTAATCTTTGTTTTTCTATAACATCTTTAGAAACATCCATTGCTGCACAAGCACCATATTGAATAGGATAAAACATACCGAAATCATATTGGCTTCTTAATTTCTTAAAATTATTAACAATTTCTTTATCACCTATAAAAAAAGATACTCTTGAACCTGTTGTATTATATGATTTAGAAAGTGAATAAAATTCACATCCACATTCTTTAGCATGAGGTAATGATAAAAATGAAAATGATTCATTATCATCATAAATAATATCACTATATGCATTATCATTAATAATAATAAAATCATATTTAAGTGCTAATTCAATTATTTCTTGATATCTTTTTTTAGTTATTACACCACCAGTAGGATTTGATGGATACGATATTATAATAAATTTAATCTTTTTTAATATTTCTTCATCTATCAAATCTAATCTAGGCATAAAATCATTTTCTTCTAATAAAGGATAATAAACAATATTACATCTTGCAAATTGTGCACAAGCTGAAAAAGCAACATAGCCTGGATTAGGTAATAAGCAATAATCTCCTGGATTAGCTAAAACCATTCCTATATGGCACATACCATCTTGTGTACCATTGACAGTTGTAAATTCATCCTCATTTAATGTAACATCAAATCTATCCTTATAATGCTTAATAAATCTTTTCTTTAATAAATCCATATCTCTTAAAGAATATTTCATTAATTCTGGATCTAATACTCTTTTACTGATTTCATTTAAGATATAATTATCAGGCTTAAAATCAGGTGTACCTACAAATAAATCATAAATAGTTTTACCTTGCTTTTCTAATTCAACCTTTTTATTATTTAATTTTTCAAATATACCTTCTTCAAAATTATTAACTAAATCTGAATATTTCATTTAACTCACCAACTTCAAAAATCAAAAACTATTTTATCATAAAACATCAAAAAGAAAAAGAGGCTTAGCCTCTTTAACAAATTACTAGTCTGTTCTTTTTCTAAGATTAGCAAACTTTGGAGATTTCTTTTCAATCTCAGCCATTTCAGCTTCAGTTGGCATATCCTTCATACCTGATTGCATGAAGTTTCTGATAACACCAGTTTGAATGAATGGTTTAATAAATAATCCATGAATTATATTCCATAAGAATATAGCAATTACAAATGAGATAACAAACATTAAGAATTGTGTATTATAGAATATTTCACTGATTTCTATTTCGCCTCTTGAAGCAGCTTCAATTATTTCTTTTGATAATGTATCAAAAGCTGAAGGGAATAAATGGCAAATACCAAATCCAGCACCTGTCAAAGCTCCACCAATAACTAAAAATGATAAAAAGCCCATTCCAAAGATTCTACCCATATTTCTAAATAATGTTTTTCCATGCTTGAAGAATATAGCCGCACCTTCACAAGCAGCTGAGGCAGTATTCTTATCCTTACGATAGAAAACCCATCCTAAACAACAATCACATAGATAGCTTATCAATACTTGAATAAATGAATTTATGATTGATGTAATTGAATTACCAACATCTCCACCTACTGCAGTACCTAAACGATTTAGCATTCTACCTAATTGTCTAAAAACACCTTTAATCGCACCAGTTACAGCGAAGAATGCAAAAATAGAAACAAATCTTTCTTTAACAATTCTTCTACCTTCAGCTAATGTATTATCAGGAAGATTACCTTCAGTAACACCTCTAGTAATCATCGCAATCATTCCAGCCTTATATACATTAGTAATAAAAATCTTTACTAATATAGATAAAACCAATCCAATAATAAGACCAACTGCTAAACCAATTAATCCTTGATTAGAAGCACTTTCTGCGATAAAGAATCCACCGATTGCTATACCAGCAACTACGATAATAGTTAATAAATCAACTAAAAAACTTATTAAAGAAAAAGGAAGAATTTTCTTATATACTTGATAATTAGTCATAAATGCACTCCTTTCTTAATTTAGTTAATTATCTCATATTTTTGCTTATTTGTAAATAAAACAAAAAGCCTTGATATCAAATATCAAAGCTTAATATTTTTAATTGGTGCCCAGAAAGGGGGTCGAACCCTCACGGTATCACTACCAGTGGATTTTGAGTCCACCGCGGCTGCCATTACGCCATCTGGGCAATTAAAAGGGGCAATTAAGCCCTCTTTTTATAATTTTCAATTGCTTCATCATAAACTGCTAAAACATTCTTTGTGAATTCTTCTTTAGAATATTTTTGAATTGATGGTAAAGTATTTTCTTTTAATTTATTTAATTCTTCCTTATTTTCATAAATATATTGTAATTTAGAAACTAAATCATCTATACCATCGAAAATATATCCATTATATCCATCAATAATTAAATCTTCTAAAACTAAATCCTTTTGAACTAAAACTGGAGTTTCAGTTGATAATGCTTCAATATAAGTTAAACCTTGAGTTTCTGATTGACTAGCATTAATAAACATTTGTGCTGCGTGATAATATAAAGGAACATTATCCCAAGGTACTTGACCTGTAAATATTACTTGTTTACTTACTACATAATCATCCGCAGATTGTTTTAAATCAACTAAATCAGGTCCACCACCAACAATCATTAATTTAGCATCTTTTCCATTTAATGCATATGTAAATGCTTCAATTAATGTTTCAATGTTCTTTTCTTTAGAAGTTCTACCTATATATACAAATAACAATGTTGTATCATCTATTTTATAGCTTCTTCTTAAATCGATTATTTGTTCTTTAGTAACATATTTTTTATCGAAACGATCAACCTCAATACCAGTTGGAACTATTCTTATTTTTTCTTCTTTCATTCCATATTGATCTAAATCCTGTAATACTTTTTTAGTTGGAACAATTTCTATTTCACTTGAGTCACTAATTGGCTTTGTGAAGAAATTTCTTTCAATTTTCATTAAAGCCTTATGGAAATGCTTATCAAGTGTTGGGAAAATATATTGAATATAATCCTTCCAAGAAGTGTGAAGCGTATGAACAATAGGTATATGTAGTTTCTTAGATGCCTTAATGGCTATTTTTGAAATACTATATTCTGTTTGAACATGAATCACATCAAGATTATATTTTTTAATCATTTTAATATATCTACGAGTGAATATAGTAAATCTATAATCCTTTATGTTCTTAAACGGATAAGGTATTCCTTTAATATTAATTATTTTCTTTTTATATAATTCTTCCTTATCTTCAGGCTTAATTTTCTTTTCATTAAAACTTGTAAAAATAAAGCACTCGTGGCCCATAGCCTCAAGCCCTTCATAAAGCATTTTAATTGAGGTTACTAGTCCACTAACACTAGGATAATATTGATCTGTAAATATTCCTATTCTCATAAGAATCAAATCTCCTTTTTTTAGTTAGTATAGTTATACTCTATTCTTTAACTATTATATCATTATTTTCATCATTTAAAACAACATTTTCGTCATTTTGTGTAGATGTTGAGGTTGGCTCAATAAATTGCATTTCATCCTTACCACAACGCTTTTCAAAGATAAGATATAACAAGAATCCATAACCAATCATTAAATAATATGTAATAAATCTCCAAACTAACATAATAGTTAATGATATAGTAGTTGCTTCATCTGTAGTATATCCAAAATTTTCCATAAATGGAGTATAAAGCATCTTAAATGCAGTTTCAACTCCACCAGAGCCACCTGGTGTTGGAACCCATATAGCGATAGTTAATGTGAATGAAGTTAATGCAAGTGTATACATAAAATTACTTGTATTAATTTCAACACCTATAGCAAGTAAAGCAATAAAAGGTATTGAATAATAAAATACAAATGATAACAATTTTGTTAATATTGCTAAAATCCATATTTTAAATGATTTAAGAATATCTTTAAATGCATTTTGCATATTATTAATATAATTACTTATTCTTTCTCTTTTGTTACCAAATCTTTTACCAATAAATTTTATTTTACAAGTTAAATCAAATAACATCATAAAAAAATTACCAACAGGTTTTACTAATCCTAATAATAAAAGTAAAACTAATATTATTAAATTAATTGTAAATCCAGCAATTAAAAATCCAATATAATTTCCTATGTTAGCAAAAGTCTTGTTGTAATATAGAATAATAAATACTAAGCCAACTGAATTAAGACATATTTGATAAGAAATAAAATTAATTAATAAAACTGATGTTGATTCAGATAATCCCATTCCTTTTCTTTTTAAAGCATATGCTTGGAATGGCTGTCCACCTGATGAGAATGGTGTAATTGCATTAAAGAAAAATTCTGATCCTGAAATACAAAAAGCATCAACAACACTTAATTTCTTGTAACGATATTTAGTTAACATCATGAGTGATGCCTGATAACTTATTGCATAAAGAAGCACAACTCCTATTGCTAAAAATATATATCCTATATTAGCATTAGTAAGCATATGCCATATTGCTTTAATATCACCTAAATTAACAATTAAAACTATTAATAAGATTAATATAGCAGCAACAAGTATTAGCCATCTAATAATCTTCTTCTTAGACATAATTACATTTCATCTACGTAATGAATACCTAATAGTCTTAATCCTTCATTAATAACAACTCTAACAGAATAAACTAAGGCTAAGTTAGTATTCTTTACTTTTATATCTTCATTATTAATCTTTTCTAAAGAATAGAATTTATTAAATGAAGCAGCAAGTTGAAGTAAATATTTAGCAATGATTGAAGGTGATGTTTCAATTGCAGCACGCTCAATCATAGATTTGAATTGACTTACTAATTTAACTAATTCAAAATAGTGAGGCTTTAAAAATAAATCTAAATCAATATTATTAATATCAATTTCATTACCTTTTAAAATTGAAGTAATTCTACAAGATGAATATTGTAAATAAGGACCAGTTTGACCTTCAAATTTAACTGCATCATCAATATTGAATTCAATATCTAAGCCTCTGAAATTCTTTAAATCAGCAAATACAATCGCAGCGATACCAACATATTTAGCGACTAAATCCTTATCTTTTAGATTAGGATTCTTTTCATTTATTTGATTATAAGCTAAATTAATTGCTTTAGTTAATACATCATATAATTTAACAACATTACCACTTCTTGTAGAAGCTTTTTTACCATTAGTTAAATATAAACCAAAATTAACATGTGTAATTTCATTTGAAAAATCATAACCCATTTTATCAACTAATCTTTTTAATTGTTCAAAATGTAATTTTTGTTCATTACCTACAACATATAAAATTTTGTCAAATTTATATTCTTTCTTACGATAGAAAACAGCTGCTAAATCACGAGTGATATATAAGCTTCCACCATCACTTCTTTTAATTAATGCTGGTGGCATATCATCACCTAGATCAACTATCATAGCGCCATTATCTTCTTTTAAAAGATTCTTATTTTCTAATTCAGTTATGACTGAATCCATCTTATCATTATAGAAAGCTTCACCATTATATGAATCAAAATCTATTTCTAATAAATCATAGATTTGTTTAGATTCTTTTAATGATTCTTCTCTAATCCACTTCCATAAATCTAAATACTCAGGATTCTTTAATTCCATTTGACGGAATGCTTCTCTAGCTTCATCCTCAAGCTCAGGTTGAGCTTCAGCTTCCTTATGGAATTTAACATATAATCTAGTTAATTCATTAATGGGATCATTCTTTATTGTTTCTAAATCTCCCCATTTTTTATAAGCAACAATCATCTTACCAAATTGAGTTCCCCAGTCACCTAAATAATTAATTGAATATGTATTAAATCCACATTTCTTTAAAATTAGCTTCAAAGAATTACCAATCATTGTAGATCTTAAATGACCAATAGAGAATGATTTAGCTATATTTGGACTTGAATAATCAAGTGTAACATTTTTACCTTTACCTATTTCACTATTTCCATAATTTTCATTATTTGTATAAGCTTCTTTTAATACATTTAAAGATAATTTTTTCTTATCAATAAAAATATTAACATAAGCACCCATAGCTTTTATTTCAGTTATAGGTAAATTAAATCCTTTAATTACATCTATAGCAAATGAAGTAATTTCTGGCATTGGCTTTCTTAAAACTTTTACAAGTGAAAACATAGGAACTGAAATATCACCTAGGCTTGCATTTTTAGGTTCTTCGACAACTATATCTATATCTAAATTCATTTCTTTTTTTAGATATTGTTCTAATTTAGATTTGATTTGATTTTTTAAACTTTCAATCATAAATAGTACCTCCCTATTTAGTAAAAAGTGCTGAGATAAAATCCCAGCAATTAATTAACTTCTTTTAGCAATTGATAATGCTTGGTTAACATAGATACTCCAAGAATATTCTGAAGAATCATTGCCAACTTGAGAATTAAATACTAACTTACCATCCTTGAATACTAGTATTGCAGGATACTTAGCAAGTTCAAATGATTTAATGTCTTTATCAACATCTGAATTTATCTTTCCTTCATATTCAGAAATCTTATTCTTATAACTTAATGTATCAGTTGTTGCTTCATCTTCAGCTTCTTTTACATAGCTTGCATAGAAAATATAAACATTTTCAACTTCATAAGTTTCAGCCTTTTGATTAATAACTGATAATTGTTCTAAGAATGTTGAGTTAGTTAATAGTCCATAAACAAAATATGTATATTCAGAAGATGATTTAGCATCAACAAGTTTATCTACAACAGTATCATAATTTGAACTATTAGATAATTCTTTAAAGCAATTCTTCTTTGGTAATGTAGAATAGCTTGTAGAATTTTCTGTATTATATTGAGTAATAGCTGTATTAATTCTATCTAAACTTCTAGCATTAGCTGAAGGAACAGATAAAATTATAGTTGCTATAATAATTGCAGCTAAGAATGAAATTAAGAAAATTAATTCCTTAGTTATTTTAAATTTAGTTTTATTTCTTTTGCTTTTTGAAGCCATAATATCAACCTCTAATTATTTTATAATTAAAATTAAGACAATTTCTATGGTATTATAGCAAATAATACTTTTTAATTCAATAGTTTGATTCTTTTTTTTAGGTTATATAATTTTTTATTTTTAATGGGGTTTTGTTTGCTCAAAATAATTGAAATAATTTTTTAATTATTATATAATTGATATAAGATAAATTAAATAACGAAGAGGTGGTCACTAGTGAAAGTTTTAATTTGTGCAAGTGAAGGCGCTCCCTTTGCTAAAACAGGTGGACTTGCAGATGTAATTGGTGCTTTACCTAAAGCACTAAAGGCCAATGGTTGTGATGTTAGAGTTATTATGCCTTTTTATAAACGCATAAAAGACATGAATGTTGCATACTATCAAGGCTATGCGTATGTTAGAATAGGAAATTCTATGCAATATTTAGGTGTATTCCATTCTATCTACGAAGGTATTGATTTTTATTTTATAGATAGTGATATGTATTTCAATAGAGATCAATTTTATGGTTATGGTGATGATGGAGAAAGATTTGCATTCTTTGATTTTGCTGTATTAGAAGCAATAAAAGTTGTAAATTTTATGCCTGATTTAATTCATTGTAATGACTGGCAAACAGGTTTAATACCATATGTTTTAAAAACAAATTATCATCAATATCCTGAATTTAATAGAATAAAAACAGTATTTAGTATTCATAATATCCAATATCAAGGTATATTCCCTATGGATATGATGTCAATATTATATATGCCTTATTCTTCTTCACTTGAATTTGGCGGATGTATCAATTTCATGAAAACTGCAATTATGGAAGCTGATTCTATTACTACAGTTTCACCAACATATCGTAATGAAGTATTAACTGATTATTATGGATATAAGCTTAATAATATTTTAGGATTAAGATATTTTAATTTTATGGGTATTATTAATGGTATCGATGTTGATAAATATAATCCTGAAACAGATAAACATATATTCAAAAATTATAGTTTAAAGAATTATGTTGAAGGTAAAAAAGCAAATAAAAAAGCATTACTTGAAGAATTTGGACTAGATCCAAACGAGGATGTTCCACTATTTGGTTTAGTTTCAAGATTAGTAGTTCAAAAAGGAATTGAATTATTAATGCCTGTTATTGATGATGTTATCATTAATTCAAATGCTAAATTTATATTGATGGGTTCGGGAGATAAAATTTATGAAGACTTCTTCCGTCAATTAGAAGCAAGATATCCAAATAGATTTAAATGCTATATTGGTTATTCAGATCCAGTAGCACAAAAAATTTATGCTGGATGTGATATATTCTTAATGCCATCTAAGTTTGAGCCTTGTGGATTAGGTCAGATGATAGCAATGAGATATGGTTCATTACCACTTGTAAGGGAGACTGGTGGTTTAAAAGATACAGTTATTCCTTATAACCAATTTACAGGTGAAGGAACAGGCTTCTCATTTACAAACTTTAATGCATACGATTTTAAAGAGGTTATGTATTTAGCAATCTATTTATATAATAATGATAAAGAAGCTTGGAATAAGCTTGTAAAGCAAGCTATGGAAAAAGACTATAGTTGGAATAATAGTGCTTTAACTTATTTAGAACTATACAATAATTTGGTAAGGTAAAATTAGGAGGATTTATATGGAAACTTTAGCAATTATTTTAGCAGGAGGACGTGGCTCAAGACTAGATATCTTATCTGAGCGTCGTAGTAAGCCAGCTGTCCCATTCGGAGGAAAATTTAGAATTATCGACTTTGCACTTTCTAACTGTACAAATTCTGGTATTTTCCAAATTGGTATTTTAACTCAATACCTTCCTCTATCATTAAATGAACATATCGGTGTTGGTAAGCCTTGGGACTTAGACAGACGTGATTCATTTGTTACACTTCTTCAACCTAATAATTCATGGTATGAAGGAACTGCCGATGCGATTAGAAAAAATCTTGAATTCGTTAAAAGATACGCATCTAAATATGTATTAATCCTTTCAGGTGATCATATTTATAAGATGGATTATTCAAAGATGATTGAACAACATAAGAAAACAGGTGCTGATTTAACAATCGCAGCTAAAATCGTTCCACTTGAGGAAGCTTCTCGTTTCGGTATTCTTGAAACAGATGATACATTAAGAATTCAAAAATTCGTTGAAAAACCAAAAGAGCCAAAATCAAACAAAGCATCAATGGGTATTTATGTATTCTCAACTCAAGCTTTAATTGACGCAATTGAATCTCATCCAGATATTAATGATCTAGATTTCGGTATGCATATCATTCCTGATATGATTAATAAGAAAAAGGTATATGCATATGAATATTATGATTATTGGAAGGATGTTGGAACTTATGATTCTTATCTAGAAGCTAACCTAGAATTATGCCATGATACAGCTTTAGATTTATATGACCCTAATTGGAAAATTTATACTAAGAGTGAAGATTTACCTCCAGTTAAGGTTGGTGAAAATGCTAAGATTTCTACTTCTTTAATTTCTAATGGTTGTAGAATTGATGGTACTGTTGAAGAATCAGTATTATCTCCAGGTGTAATTGTTGGTAAAGGTTCAATCGTTAAACATTCAGTTATTTTAAATGATGTTGTTATTGGTGATAATTGTAAGATTGAAGATACTATTATTGATAAGAATACTGTAATTGGTGATAATTCAGTAATCGGTACAGGTAATGATATGACACCTAATAAAGATAATCCTAAAGTATTATCTTCTGGATTAAATGTTATCGGTAAGAAATTAATTTTACCTGCAGGATTAGTTGTAGAAAGAAATGTTAGAATCTTCTCTTCTACAGATCCAAAAGAAATCAAAGTTAAACACATTTCTAGTGGAGAAACTTTAAAATAATAAAAGATAAAAAAGAAGATACTTAGCTGTATCTTCTTTTCTTCTTTTTCATATCATTTCTTTTTAATCTTTGGGCAAGATCATCAATTTGAGCTTGTCTTTTTTTCTTATATCCAGGTTTAACCTTTTTATCCTTAGGAATAAATTTAGCGGCTTCTTTTGCATAATTAGTTTGAGGCTTAACTCTATTTGATCTAGTATTTCTACCTTTATATTCAATTAATTCTTTATTCTTTATTTCATAATATTTAGGCTTAATACCTTTTTTATTTAGATTATCTAAATATTCATCATTTAATTCATCATAGAAGCTATAAACTATACCATCATTATACATTCTACCAGTTCTACCACTTCTATGAATATAAAATTCATAATTAACCGGTAAATCGTAATTTATGATATGGCTTACTCCTTCAATATCAATTCCACGAGAAGCTAAATCTGTAGCGACTAAAAATTGATATTTTAGGTTATTTAAATCAGTTAATACTCTTTTTCTTTCTCTACTAGATAAATCACCATGTAAAGCTACAGCCTTATACCCATTATTTAACAATAATGATAAAACATCATTAACCGCTTCTTTTTTATTAACAAATACAATACATAAATATGGATTGATAGTTTTTATTAAATCAAGTAAAAGTTCACCTTTTTCTTTATGCTTTAAAGGAATCCAAATATGATCGATTTTTGTATCATTAACATTTTCTAAATCAATTAATTCGACATTAGTCATATATTTTTTAATAAATGGCATAATAGAATCACTAATAGTCGCACTAAAGAACATAAATCTTGAATTGTTTAATACGCCTGAAATAGCATCTAAATCTTCTAAATAACCACCATCAAATGCCATATCTACTTCATCAATAACTAAATATTTAGATGTGTATATTTTTAAGATATTTTCATCAATAGCTAAATCCTTAATTTTTCCTGGTGTACCTATAACAATATGAGGAATATTATTTTTTAATTTTTCTATTTCTCTATCTCTATCTGTACCACTAACAAACAACTTAATATTTATGGTATCAGGAGAAAATGAAGCTATATGTTGAGCCATTTTATATATTTGTTGAGCTAATTCCTTTGTTGGGGCAACTATAGTTGCGAAAACCTGATTAACTTTAGGATCTAAATCATTAAATATAGGCAATAAAAAAGCGTGAGTTTTACCAGAACCAGTTTTACTCTTAGCTAATATATTTTTATTTGATTTGATATTATAAAATACTCTTTTTTGAATATCAGTGAATTCCTTAAAGCCTAAATCTTTTACAGCACTCATGATATAGTTTTTAAAATTATAATCATTATTCATATTTAGACCTCCTCACATAATATCGTTGTCAGTATATCATTAACAATAAAAATATGTCAATAAAAAAAGGCTTCATGAGCCTCATAGTTTTAAAAGATGGTGCCCGAAACAGGAATCGAACCTGCACTCCTGGGAACTAGATTCTAAGTCTAGCGCGTCTGCCAGTTCCGCCATTCGGGCATTTTGAAACAATCAGGATAAAAAGCCGACTGCAATAATTATTATACAATTTTATATTTTTATGTCAATGATTTTTTATTTTCTAATAATATAAAATTATAAAAAAAGCGCCTTAACCACATCACTCACAAGCTTAAGGCTGCTGCGGTCAGGCCCTGACCTGGTTCACCGTAAATGATTGATTAAGGACGCAATTATTCTAACACATCATATAATATATTTCAAGTTTATTTTGTTTCTCTTAGTTTTTTGAAAAAATCGCTAATAATGCTAGAACATTCATTTTCTAACACTTTATTTTTAATAGAAACTGAATGATTAAATTTTAAATTAAATATATTTGTTATACTATCATGTACACCAAATCTATTATCCTTAGCTCCATATATAACCTCATCAATTCTAGATTGAATAATAGCACCGCCACACATAATACATGGTTCTAAGGTAATATACATCTTGCAGCCCTCAAGGCGCCATGAATTAAGTTTTTTAGATGCTTTAGTTATGGCTATAATTTCAGCGTGAGCTAAGCTACTATTTAATTTTTCTCTTTTATTATAGCCTCTTGCAATAACTTTATCATCCTTTACAATAACACAGCCAATAGGTACTTCTCCTATATCATATGCTTTTTGGGCTTCTTTTAAGGCAAGACGCATAAAATATTCATCAGTTCTCATATTAAATCCTTTCAAGAAAATAAAAAGACTCATAATGAGTCTTTATATTTTTAATTACTTGTTATTAATGCCGTAACGCTTATTGAACTTCTCAACACGACCATCTGCTTGAGTAAATACTTGTTTACCAGTGAAGAATGGATGACAATTTGAGCAAGTATCAACACGAATCTCATCTAAAACAGATCCTGTTTCAAAAGTGTTACCGCATGTAGTACATGTAACTGTTACTTTCTTGTAATTTGGATGTATATCCTTTTTCATACTACATTCACTCCTTCCGCCATGACATTTTTGTCATAGAAAGTTTTATCGAATGTATTATAACAAAAAGAATTTATATAATCAACAATTATTTTAATTTATTTTCATAAATTTAAAGAGGCTATTTTTCAAGCCTCTTAATAATTAATATGATTTTTTTAAATTTCTAAAATAAGGTACAGATGATTTTAAATCATCACTGCATTTAACCTCTAAATTAACCCACATTTCTTCATTATGAGCTAAATCATAATCATCATGCTTTGAAATTAAATCAAATGCATATTGTTTATCCATAGAACCCTTACCTAAGGCTAAATGACATCTCTTACCATCTCCATCATGAAAATGACATTCATAAAAATGCATTGGATATTTTTTACACCATGAATAAAAATCACCAGTAGATACATTAACATGACCAACATCAATACAGAATTTAAAATTATTATTTGTCATATCCTTATAAGTTCTTTCCATATAAGGTACTAAGCCTTCAGTTTGTTCAATAACAAGCATAATACCATACTTATTACAAATTTCTTCTGCTTTCTTTAAATTCTTAATCAATCTTTCAATGTAATCATTATAATCTTTTTCATAAATGTAATTCTTTACACCAGATATAGTAACAACTGGTCCAGGTATTGCATGAATATTCATACTTCTAATATATCCTTCACCTAGCTTACAATATCTTTCCATATGAATTAAATAAGCATCTACTACTTCTTGATATGTACCAAAATCAGCTTCATCATAAAAATGTAATGTTGCCTTAATACCATACTTATCAAGCAAAGCTTTAACTGTGCCTTGTTCCATTTCCTTACGGCAATATCCAAAATTTAGATTTAATTCAATAAAATCTAGATTTAATTCTTTTGCAAGTTTTAGATTGTCCTCAATACAATCAAACTCGTATAATTGAGGCATTCCAAGCTTCATATTATATTACTCTTACCCTTATAACGCCTTCAAGTTTAGAAATCTTAGCAGCGTCTGCCTTACCATCTACATCAAATACTGAATAAGCATAATCACCCTTAGATTTACTAACTAGGTTTACAATATTTCCACCATTAGCACTAATAGCACTTGAATAGTTAGCGATAATACCAGGAGCGTTTCTATGGTTTACACAAACACGAATTTGACCGCTCTTAGCACCTGCATTAACATCAGGATAATTAACTGAATGAAGAATTGTACCATTTTCAATATAATCCTTTAATTCATTAACAGCCATAACTGCACAGTTATCTTCAGCTTCATCAGTTGAAGCACCTAAATGTGGTAAAACAATTGTGTTAGGGAATTTTACAACGTTTGCGTTAGCAAAGTCAGTAACAAATTTCTTAACTTGACCATTATTTAAAGCTTCTTCTAAATCTTTTTCATTAACTAATGTATCACGAGCAAAGTCTAAAACAACAACACCCTTAGAAGCTGCATATAATACATCCTTATTTAACATACCCTTAGTAGAATCTAATGCAGGAACATGAATTGTGATGAAATCAACATCTCTTACTGCATCATTTAAATTCTTTTCATAAACAACTTTTTTATTTAGCTTTAATGCATTATCAATTGATAAGAATGGGTCATAACCAACAACCTTTAATCCTAAATCAACACATGCGTTAGCAACTAAAATACCAATAGCACCTAAACCTAATACAGCAATTTTCTTGCCATAGATTTCATTTCCAGCATAAGCCTTCTTAGCTTTTTCAGCATCCTTACCAATATTTGCGTTATCTACATTAGCTTTAATCCATTGATTTCCACCAATAATATCACGGCTTGCTAAAAGCATACCAGCTAAAACTAATTCCTTAACAGCATTAGCATTAGCACCAGGTGTATTGAATACAACAACACCCTTTTCAGCATATTTATCTAGAGGAATATTATTAACACCTGCACCAGCACGTGCAACTGCTAAAATATTAGCATCTAAATCCATTTCATGCATATCAGCAGAACGAACTAAGATACTATCAGCATCTTTAATATCTTCAACAATTTTATCAGGTGAAGTTAATGTAGCTAGAGCAACCTTTGAAATATTATTTAAACAATAAGCTTTCATTACTTTAAATTCTCCTTTTCAAATTCTCTCATGAAATCAACTAAAGCTTGAACACCTTCAACTGGCATAGCATTATAAATAGATGCTCTCATACCACCAACAAGTCTATGACCCTTGATTGTAACAATATTATGATTCTTTGCTTCTGCAACGAACTTAGCATCTAATTCTTCATTACCTGTTCTGAATACAACATTCATGATTGAACGATCTTCTTTTCTAACATCATTAATGAATAATTTAGAAGTTTCTAGATAATCATATAAAATCTTAGCCTTAGCTTCATTTTTCTTCTTCATAGCCTCAAGACCACCTTGAGCCTTAATCCACTTAAATACCTTACCACAAATATAAATAGCCCATGAATTTGGTGTATTATACAAGCTCTTAGCATCAATTTGAGTCTTCCACTTTAACATTGTAGGAGTCTTAAATTGTAAGTCAGCATCTTCCTTAATTAAATCTTCTCTAATGATAACGATAGCTAAACCAGCTGGACCAACATTCTTTTGAACACCTGCATAGATAACACCATACTTAGTAACATCTACTGGTTCACTTAAGAAACAAGAAGATTGATCAGATACAAGTGGTTTACCCTTTGTATTTGGTAATGTATGGAACTTAGTACCAAAAATTGTATTGTTTTCGCAAATATATACATAATCATCATCTTCATCAATTGGAAGATTAGAACAATCAGGAATATATGTATAATTCTTATCTTTAGATGAAGCAACAACTCTTACCTTATCACTGAACATTTTAGCCTCTTGGAAAGCTTTCTTAGAGAAGTTACCAGTTTCAATATAAGCTGCCTTTTGGTTCTTGCTCATTAAGTTCATAGGAACAGCTGCGAATTGTGTAGTTGCACCACCTTGAACAAATATAACCTTATAATTGTCAGGAATATTCATAACATCTCTTAAATCAGCTTCAGCGTCTTGAATAACCTTATCAAAAGTTTTTGTTCTGTGGCTCATCTCCATAATAGACATTCCTGAACCATCATAATCTAACATTTCATTTGCTGCTTCTTTTAATACTTCTTCAGGTAAAACAGCAGGACCTGCTGAGAAATTGTAAACACGACTCATTTCTAAATAATCTCCTTTTCTTTTTTCAAATAATCTGTGTTTAAAAATAAAATCCCTTCTACGCTTATGCATAAAAGGGACGAATTCTTAAATCCGCGGTACCACCCTAATTAGGTAACCTCACTCAAAATTGATAACGCCAATCACACGGAACTCATTACAGTTCTCCAAAGAGGTAGATTAGATAAGATTCGTTATAAGGTTTCACCAGCCCCTTACTCTCTAAAAACTACATACATATCTATAGTCTCTTTTTTGGATATCAAATTCGCTTATTATTATACTAATAATATAACCTTAAGTCAACAATTATTTTATATTAAGATAAACTAATTGAATCTTATTAGAAATAATGTAAATTTGATTGAATAAATATTATTTTAACACCTATATATTTAATAATTTTTAAACAATAATAAAAAAAATTTGGTTCGAGTGAACCAAATCTTTTTTTTATTATTAATATCTATTAATATATCTCTTAATTTCCCACTCAGAAACAT
>CAMJOZ010000012.1 GCA_946407635.1 uncultured Caryophanales bacterium | reverse complement strand
AAATAAAAAAGAGGGTTTTGAAAACCCTCTAATATAAATTATTAAATTATTTAGTTTCTGTTTCAATAACAGCGTAGCCACCATCGGCTCTTAAATATAAAACATTTGTTTTTCTTGTTTCTTTATCTAAATATACAAAGAAATCATGACCTAAAGCTTCCATTTGATCTATAGCCTCTTCTTTAGTCATTGGTTCTAGATCTAAATGCTTTTGTCTAATAATTTGAGGCTCTTCCTCAACAACATCTAATTGACGGATACCTTTCTTACCTAACTTATCCTTAGTCTTGTCATTGAATCTACGAACTTGTTTTTGAAGCTTATCGATAGCTCCATCAAGTGCTGCGTAGATATCCTCATCCATTACTTCTGCACGTAGCATGATATTTTTAGATGGAATTGTAACCTCAACCTTATGGTAAGCATTATAAACCTTACATACAACTCTTGCAGTAACATTATCATAATCTGATAATATTCCTTCAAGCTTATGAAGCTTCTTTTCTGCATACTCCTTGTTTGATTGAGATGGCGTAAATCCATTTTTGCCAACAATTTCAACCTTCATTGATATCACTCCTTTTCTAATTTAATTATAACAATAATTAATAGCGTTTTCAATATTTATTGATTGTTTATTATTGCATAGACAACAACAATCAAATTCTTTTCAAATAATTTAGATATTCCATCTAACGCTTCTAAATCTCTATCATCCAAGCATAAATAATCTAAAAATATAACCTGATATTCTTCTTTATTAAAATAATTTTTAAATATTTTTGAATATTCTTTATAAAAAACATTTAGATTAATATTATATTTTTTATCGAATAAAGATATTATAGATGCTTGATATAAATCAAGCTCAATTAGTTCATATTTTAAATGTATTGGATATTTTTTATAACATTTATCACAAATATATTCTTTCTTAGTTTTAAATAAATCTAGCAAACTCTTTTTTAAATAAAAATAATTATTACATATTAAACATTTCATTTTATTACCTCAAATTTCATTTTAATGAATAATTATTAATTCTTTTCATATTTATATTTGAGAAAAAAACGAAAATAAATATAACTTTAATATAAAAAGAAAAAATGAGATATATCTCATTTAATCCATAAATTTAATTATTAATTCTTCTTTTATATTCTTATCAGATATAATAAATGAATCTAAAATATCTTTTATAACATCATCAAAATTATCTTTATTTGTATAGATTGTTGCGATAACATCACCAATATTAACAAAATCTTCAGGCTTCTTATTTAAAATAATACCAGCAGAAAAATCAATTATATCTTCCTTTTTTTCTCTTCCAGCTCCAAGCTTCATTGAAGATATACCTATTTTATTTGCGATAATTTTATTAATATATCCTTTTTTATTTGATTTAATTTCAATAATATTTTTAGCTTTATCAAATAAATCTGGATTATCTATATATTTAATATTTCCACCTTGAGCTTTAACAAATTCTTTAAATTTATTAAATGCTTTACCATTATGTAAATTGTCATAACATAATTTATAAGCTTCATCTAAATCATTTGTGATTTTAGCATCATAAATGATTCTTTTTGAAAATTCTAAACATAATTTTTCAAAATCCTTAGGACCATTTCCTTTTAAAGTATTTATAGCTTCTATAACTTCTAAATTATTACCAATTGCACAACCTAAAGGACTATCCATATTTGAAATAATAACATGAACCTTCTTATTGAATCCTTTACCAATTTCAATCATACATTTAGATAATTTAATAGCATTATCTAAATCCTTCATAAAAGCACCACTACCTACTTTAACATCTAAAGATATTAAATCAGCACCTGATGCTATCTTTTTACTCATAATTGATGAAGCAATTAAAGGAATTGATGGTACTGTTCCAGTAACATCTCTTAAAGAATAAATTAATTTATCTGCCTTAACTAAATCCTCAGATTGACTTACAATACACATTCCTATTTCTTTTAACTCTCTAAAAATAGCTTTTTTATCAAGTAAAACATTAAATCCAGGAATAGATTCTAATTTATCAATAGTACCACCAGTAAATCCTAGTCCTCTACCACTCATCTTAGGAAAAACAACACCTAATGAAGCGACAAGCGGACCTACAACAAGTGATGTTTTATCACCAACTCCACCAGTTGAATGCTTATCGACCTTATATCCTTTAATTTCATCTAAATCTAAAACTACACCTGTTTCAATCATAGATCTAGTTAAATTAATAGTTTCTTCCATATCCATTCCAACAAAATAAATAGCCATTAATAAGCTAGATACCTGATAATCAGGAATTGATCCATTAGAAAATCCTTTAACAAAGAAATCTATTTCTTCTTTTGTTAATTTATTCCCGTCTCTTTTTTTAGTAATGACATCTACCATTCTCATATCGCATCATAAACTCCTAACAAAATAGCTTTTAATTCATTAGTTTTATTTACATCATCAATTAATTCATATAATATTTTTAAATCAATAGATTTTAAAGAACATTCAATATAAAAATTATATTGTCCAATTCCATTTTTTGATGGTCTAGACATAATTGCATTTAAGTTAATATTTCTATCATGGAATCTTTTTAAAATGTTAAATAATATACCTGGTTTATCAATAATTGCGTTAAATAAAATAGATACAGAACAATCTTTATTATGTTTAATTTTTGTATTTTCTTTTGAAACTAAAAAGAATCTTGTTTCATTATTTTTTGAATCAGCGACATGTAAAATAGATAATTTAAAATCGTATTTTTTTAGTACATGAATAGGAATTATCGCACCACAATTTTTACTATTATTATCTAATAACAAATTTAATGATTCGATGTTACTTTCAGTTTTTAAAATATTAAAATTATGTTTAGAAATAAAATCTAAGCATTGTCCATATGTCTTAAATTGAACATATACATCCTTTATTTCATCTAAATTATCACAATTTGAAACAAAAGCGAAATCTATATCTAATTTATATTGTTTTAATATTTTTAAATTATTCGAAATAATTTGATCTAATGATTCTAAAACAAATCCATCCAATGAATTTTCAAAAGGTAAAACAGCTAAATTATCACCAATATTTAACGCAACATTAAGTATTGATTTTTCATATTCAATTTCATAATTAGGTAATTCTTTTAAAAAATACCTAGACGCTATATCAGAATAGGTACCTTTAGGTCCTAATACTTTTAATTTATTCATATATTTCACCTCTTTTTAAAGGAATCATTAAATAATTCTTATTATTATCGAAATAATATAAGCTCATATTATTCTTATCTTTTATTACATAAAATTTATCATTATCATAAATTAGACAAGTATCTTCTTCTATACCAAATGATTTAACATTATATTTTTTTATTTCATCATTATAAATTATTAAATCTTCATTTTGATAATGAGGACAAATAGATATATTAATTAAATTTAAGCATTCAACCATTTTATAATTATAATTATGAAAATTATCACTAAACATATCCTTATCACCCATTGAATAATATGTATATAACATCGCTCCAGCAGATGATCCAGCATATATTTTATTTGAATTTAAATATTTAATTAAAATCTTGTCTAAATTATTATTTTTAAAAACATCTACTAAATAATTAGAATTACCTCCACCAACATATAAAACATCAGCCCAATTAAGTAATTCATCAAAATCTTTAATATCATTTTCAGTGAATGTTTTTAAATTACAATCAATACCTTTTATTAATTCTTTAAAATTGTTAATAGACTTGTCAATTTCTTTACTTGCAATAGGTGAAAATAAAATATTAGGCTTAGCTTTTTTAGTTAAGCTAAATATATATTTTTCAATATTATTTAATTTACTATCTTTTGATTTTCCACCTATTAACGCATAAATCATAAAAACTAATCCTTCAATCTTGCCTCAAGTCTATAAATAGGTCCTAGCTTAGACCATTTATCTTCAAATTCTGTAGTAATATTATCTTTATATTTTTCTAAATCATTATGTAAATCTAATGAAATATTAGATAATTTATAATTATTTTCATTAAATGATTCTAATGAAAATTCAAATAATTTTCTATTATCAGTCTTAAAGAAGATTTCACCATCTTCTTTTAAGATATATTTGTAAATATTTAAAAATATACTAGATGTTAATCTTCTTTTTGCATGATGAGATTTAGGCCATGGATCAGAAAAATTTAAATAAATTCTAGATATTTCTTTATCAGAAAATAAATCTCTTAATTCAGATGCATCAAATGTAATTAATTTTAAATTATTTAAATCAGAATCAATTACTTTTTCTAAACATCTTAATAATACAGAATCATATTTTTCGATTGCTATATAATTTATATTTGGATTTAATTTAGCTAAAGTAGATATAAATTGGCCCTTACCACATCCAATTTCAACATGGATTGGATTTGAATTATTGAATAATTGATTCCATTTACCTTTATAATTTAAAGGCTCATTTATATAAAATCTATTATTATCAACCATTAACCTTTCTTTAGCATTTTTTATATTTCTTAATCTCATTATTTTGTAAGCTCCTTAATAGCTAAATAATATATTTTTATCGCATTAAAGAAATCCTCAATACGAATATATTCATTTGAAATATGGCAAACATCAGGCAACCCAGGCATTTGAGGTCCAAAGGCAACAGCGTATCCTAATTCTCTTGCGTAAGTACCACCACCAATAGTGATTGGCTCACTATAGTCATTTGTTACTTCTTGATATGCCTTTAATAATTTTTGAACTAATTCAGTGTTTCTATTGACATAATGTCTTTTTGAACCACCTAAAAATTCAAATTTATATCTATAAATACCCGAAATCTTAGAAACCTTTTCAGGAATAACATCAAAAGATTCATCACTAGGACATCTAACATTAAATCCTAATTTAAATTTATGATTCTCAAGTCTTATAATTGCTAGATTAGATGTTAAATCCTTCATTTCTTCATCATAATCATAATAATCAGCCTTTTTACCATGATTATCAAATAAATAATATTTATAAATAAATTCAGCTAATTTAGAATCAGTATATTGGAATAAAAATTCAAACATTAAATAAATTGCGTTTATTCCTTTATCAGGATCCATCGCATGGCTAGATTCACCATAAATGATGTATTTAGAATCCTTAATTTCACCTTTATAATTCTTTTTTTCTAAAAATTCCTTAAATTCTCTTTCTTTATTTACACTTAATTTAAAATAAGCCATCGATGGAACAATATTATATCTTTCACCAGCATACATTTCTGTAATAATACTATCCTCATAACCAACGATATTATAAGATAATATACCTTTTTCGCCATATATTAATGGGAAGTCCGCATCAGGTGAAAAAGCTAAATCAGGCTTTTCTTCTTTTTTTAAATATCTTTCAAGACATCTAGACCCAGATTCCTCATCACAGCCCATAATTAATCTTATTTTTTTATTTGGTTTGAATCCTTCATCCATTAATATTTTCATAGCTATAAGTGAAGCAACAAGAGGCCCTTTATCATCAGTTGTACCTCTACCATACATTTTATTATCACTAATAGTTAGTAAAAAAGGATCTTGATTCCATTCATCTTTAACAACAGGAACTACATCTAAATGAGCTAATATACCTAATATTTCTTTACCACTGCCATATTCAATATGACCAGCATAATTATCTATATTTTTAGTTTTAAATCCTAATTCTTCTCCCTTATTTAAAATATAATCTAAAGCTTCCTTATTATATTTACCAAATGGTTCAGAAGAATCAGGCTTATATTCATCTAATACAGATGGTATGGCAACCAATTCCTTTAATATTTTCATTCCTAGGTCTTTATATTTATTAATAAAGTCATAATCCATAATTATTTCTCCCTTTAAAAAAACAAAATAAACCAATAAAGTTTATTTTGTTAATTTCCCTATTTAAATTTCTTTACCTAATCCTAAAGAAACAATTTTTTCTGTTAATTCATTCATGGCTTTAACTTCATCTTCGCCATCACATTTAATTTCAATCACAGTACCACTATAGATTCCCAATGACATAACTCCCATTATTGATTTGAAGTCTACTTCTCTTTTTAATGCTTGTAAAGTGATAACTGAATCAAATTCCATAGCTGTATTAACTAATGTAGTAGCTGGTCTTGCGTGAATACCAGATTCATTTGTAATTCTAAAGCTCTTCTTAATCATTTCATTTTCTCCTTTAGTGTATCTTTTATTAATTCACAACTAACTCTATATAATGTTTTAACAGAATTTCCAGTAACGAAAACTCCACCATCAGCAAGTTCCTTAACTCCATCAAGATTAACTAAATCTATATTATTTACAGATATTTTTAATCTTGAATTTTCAGTTTCAACATCATTAATATTATCTATTCCACCATAAATTTCTATTAATTTATTGAAAAATTCTTCATCAATTTTAATTTTTGATTTTGGTTTCTTTATATTTAAAACTAAAACAAAAATAATTAAAGCTAATAAAAGTAATCCACCACCAATTATTAATCCAATGATAAGTGGCGATAATTCAAGTAACATAACAATCACCTACATTTAAATTTATTATATAATTTTTAATAAAATTATTCAATATTTTCAAGCTTGATTTTTAAATAACAAAAAATTATTAGTAATTTACAAATATTATTTTGTGATATATAATTAAGTTGTCGAAAGACAAATGAGCTGAGTAAAATGAAAAGGGGATGTTGCCACATCCCCTTTTCGCATTTTTAGATATAAACGAGCCGAGTAGTAATATACATTCTAGACTATATATTACCTCAAGAAGGTTGGGATCCCATCTAGTCAACATCTAATAACTATTTTTTAATAGTCACTAGAATACATGTTATCATAACAAGTATAATAACAAGAATAACTAGAAATTCCATGACTTACCTCCACTTACACAGCCGTCATACCTAACTTCTGTGAAAGTCCCATTTATTCCTCCAATGCAGCACATATAGTGCCGAAATAAGTATATAATATGTTATTTTTATATGCAAATTTACTAATTATTTACATAAATTAATTTTGAAAAAATGGCTTTAAATAAAGATATTTCTTCTAAATTTAAAGCCATAATTTTATATTATTTTATAATTTTTTGAGAAAAAGATATCAAAATTTTAAATGATAACATTTTCATAAAATATTTTAATTTTCGTGGAAATGATTATAAACATTTAAGGCAGTTTTAGAATTTATACCTGCCTTTTTTAATTCTTCTAAATTAGCTGTTTTAACATTATCTATAGTTGTAAAATATTTAATCAAAGCTTCTTTTCCTTTAGGACCTAAGCCTTCAATATCATCAAGCTGTGATTTAAAGAAGCCTTTTGCCTTCTTTTCTCTAAAGAATGATATTGCATAATCGTGAACTCTTTGAGATATATCTCTCAACAATAAATAAACGTTTGAATTTTTATCAATATTAATAAAATCTTCATTATAAAATAGAATTGTCGCGTTATGGTGCTCGTCCTTTTGAATACCTAATACTGGAATATCTAAATTTAAGCTTGTTAAAACATCTAAACAAGCATGAACCTGGATTTCACCACCATCCATTATAATTAAATCAGGCATAGTTTCTTCTTCCATCAATAATCTAAAATATCTTCTATATATTACTTCTTTCATTGATTCATAATCATTCGCACCAACTACACTTTTAATATGATATTTTCTAAATTCTTTAGGAGCTGGTCTACCATTTATATAACAAACCATTCCAGATACTGGATATTCACCAAATAAGTTTGAATTATCAAATGCCTCAATTCTTTTTGGAGGATTGATATTTAATAATTTACCTAATTCATCTATTGTGTCTAATTTCTTTAAAACAGTATTTTTATAAATATTTTTTTTATTTTCTAAATTAAATTTGGCATTATAAATAGCCATATCCAATAATTCTTTTTTCTTACCTATTTTTACATCAACAACATCTATTTGTAATAATTCTTTAATGATATCCTTATCAAGCTCTGATATTACAATTTCATGTGGTTTAGAATTTATTTCATAAAACTGAACAATATAATTAATCGCATCATCGTAATCATTAGAATATGAATCTATTATTGTTTGATGATTTTGAACAATAGATCCTAATCTTGTGATAATAATATTAATTGATATTTCATTTTCATCCTTATAAATTCCAACATAATCTCTAGATGTTAAATCATTAATTGTAATTTTTTGTTTATTTAATGTAGTATTAATTGAATCAATCAAATTTCTATATTCTATTGCTTTTTCAAATTCCAAATTATTAGATGCCTCAGTCATCTTAGCTTCTAAATCATCTAAGATATCCTTAGAATCTCCATTTAAAAATTTATTGATACTATTTTTATATTTTGAATAATCAAATTTTTCTTTAAAAATACAAGGTGCTAAGCATTGGTGCATATGATAATATAAACATTCCTTATTAGGAATCTTATAACATTTCCTTAATGGATACATCCTATTAAGTAAACTTACTGTTTCTCTTGCAGCCTTAACATTAGGATATGGTCCATAATATTTAGCAACACCTTTAATTCTTTTATTTCTTGTAACGACAAGTCTAGGATTTTCTTCATTAGTTAAGGCAATATATGGATATGTTTTATCATCTGTAAGCATGATATTATATTTAGGATTATATTCTTTAATTAAATTTATTTCTAAAACATAAGCCTCAAGCTCACTTTTACAAATAATGTATGTAAAGTCTCTTATTTCTGAAACTAATCTAGTTGTTTTAGCATTATGAGCTCCATGGAAATAGCTTCTTACCCTATTCTTTAAATTCTTAGCCTTACCAACATAAATTATTTCATTATTTTCATCTCTCATTTGATAACTACCTGGTAAATCAGGTAGTGTTTTTAATTTTTCTTCAATAATACCCATATAATCACCTCCTTGTAAAAAGAAAGTGGTTAATAAAATTAACCACAATTATTTTAAAGACTTAAAAGTCATTTTAGTTTTTCCTTCTAATATTTCTTCTAAAGCCTCACCAACTGGTGAAACACATAAGCCATCTTCTAATGAATTCCATTTTTCTTCATCAATTATGTGAGCTCTTTTCGCAGCCATAACTGATAGCTTATATTTAGAATCTACAACCTCAAGTAGGTCATCTATAGATGGGTAACGCATACCATCATATTCTTTTCTTGACATTATTGACTCCTCCATTTCAAAAAAATTATATCATAAATTACTATTTATTAAAAGTATATTAAGGATTTAATCTATCTGGTCCACGGAATATGAACATCGCATCCTTAATTCCTAGATCAAATAAAATCATTGTAATTCTATCTACACCAATACCGAATCCACCATGAGGAGGGCAACCATATTTGAAGAAATCTAAATAGAATTTAACATCCTCATCTAAGCCCTTTTCTTTAGCTTGAGCCTTTAAAATTTCATATCTATGCTCTCTTTGGGCACCAGTTGTGATTTCGCAGCCCTTCCAAATTAAATCATATCCACAAGGAACACCATTTTCATCTCTCATATGATAAAAAGCTCTAGTTTCCTTTGAATAACCAGTAATGAATAAGAATTCATGATTAAACATATCCATAGATAATTTTTTAACTAATCTTTCACCTTCAGTTGTTAAATCACCTTTTTCTGATTCATCTACCTTATAGCCATATCTTTTTTCAAGTTCATCATAAACATCATGTAAATCCATGACTGGGAATGGTAATGTAGGAACTACAACATCAATATCATATACCTTCTTAATTTCATCACCATATTTTTCTTTTACAGCTTTTAGTGCATATTCAAGCATTTCTTCTTCCATTTTCATAACATCTTTATAAGATTCAATGTATGAAAATTCTAAATCGAAGCCTGTAAACTCAGTTGCGTGCTTACGAGATGCGAACTTTTCAGCTCTAAATACTGGGCCTGATTCAAATATTCTTTCAAATCCTGAAGCCATAGCCATTTGTTTATAGAATTGAGGAGATTGAGCTAAATAAGCATTTCGATCAAAATAATCAACCTTAAATACACCAGCACCTGATTCAGATTCAGCGCCAATTAATTTAGGTGAATGGATTTCAATGAAATCTCTATCAATTAAGAATTCTCTACATTTATTAACAAAATAGCTTTGTGTTTTAAACATTAAAGTATTCTTATCTGTTCTTAAATCAATCCAACGATAATCTAATCTTAAATCAATATTAGTTTCTTCTCCCTTTGGGGCAACAATTGGAGATGGCTCTGCGATAGATAATATTTCAATCTTATCTGGATACATTTCCATATTGTTTAATTTTACATATTCGCTTTTAACAATTAAGCCTTCAGCCTCAATTACAGAATCAACTGTAATTTGATTTAATAATTCTTCCATTTCTGGATGTTTTTCTTTTTCGATTGTTAATTGTAATTTATTTGAAATATCTTTAATTACAATAAAGCACATACTCTTTTTATTTCTAATATTTTCAACAAAACCAGCTACCTTATTATTTTCACCTAATTTGATATCTTTAATCATAACTCTTTTCATTTTTTACTCTCCTTTAACATTACAGCCTGCACAAGGTGATTTAGCATTTAATTTATTAATGATGTATGGATAAACATCATATAAAGAAATTGTTTCTTGTTCATCTGTTAAATTATCTTTAATATTAATTTTGAAATTTTCAAGCTCATTATCACCTAAAATCAAAGTGAATCTAGCATTATTATTATCAGCCTTTTTAAATTGACTCTTTAAACTTCCTTTTAAATAATCCATATCACAAGAAAGTCCACCAATTCTACAAACATTCATAATCTTAATAGCTTCCTTTTGTGCTTTATCTCCAAGTGCAATTATATAAGCATGAATTTCATGAGGTCTTGCAAGCTTCTTAGCTGAATAATCACTTGCAAGTAATAATCTTTCAATACCAAAGGCCATACCAACACCTGGAGTTTCAGGTCCACCTAAATCAGATATTAATTTATCATATCTTCCACCAGCACCGATAACATTTTGAGCTCCAAATTCAGGAATATTAACCTCAAGCTCAAATACTGTATGTGAATAATAATCTAATCCTCTAACTAAATTATCATCAATTTCATATTTTAAATCTAAGCTATCTAAACCATCTAATACTTCTTTAAAGCGTTGTTTAGATGTTTCATTCAAATATTCATTAATCTTAGGTGCCTTTTTAAAGAATTCTTGATCCCTATCAACTTTACAATCTAAAATTCTTAAAGGATTTTTAATAAGTCTGTTTTGACAATCAGGACATAAACAATCCTTATACTGACTAAAATAATCAACTAAAACCTTTTTATAATTATTTCTTGATTCTTCATCACCTAATGAATTAATTTTAACCTTAACATCATTTAATCCTAAGGCTCTAATAACCATCGCACCTAAAGAAATAACTTCAACATCAATTAAAGGTGAATTAGAACCTAAAGCTTCTACACCAAATTGATTAAATTGTCTATTTCTACCCTTTTGAGGACGCTCATATCTAAACATAGGTCCCATATAAAATAATTTAGAAACAGGATAATTAACATATAATTTATTTTCAACGAAGCTTCTAGCAACACCGGCAGTACCTTCAGGTCTTAATGTTAATCCTCTATCTGATCTATCTTTAAAATCATAAGTTTCTTTTGTAACCATATCAGAAGTATCATTAACATCCCTATGGAATACTTCACTTGATTCAAAAATAGGAGTTCTTATCTCCATGTAATTATATAAAGAACATACCTTTCTAATTACCTCTTCTAAACGATGCCATTTATTTGATTCATCAGGTAATATATCATATGTCCCTTTTGGTTTTGTAATCATTTTAAACCTCCAAAATCACTATAATCCAAATAATAATATTTAACAAGTCCATAACTATCACCTAAATCAATAGCCTTTTCCTCTAAATAATTTAATTTGAATTTTTTTATTAATTTCATACATCTTTCATTTTCAACTAAAGATGAAATAATAATTCTATCTACATCTAATTTTTCAAATGCATACTCAATACATTTTTTAAGGGATTTAGTCATAATACCTAATCCCCAATATTCTTCATCTAAAAAATATCCAATTTCAATACTATTATTGTCTTTGTTATAGGTATGGTAATCAATCATACCAACCATATAATTATCATAAAAAATTGAATACCCAATAGGTATGCCTTCTTCTGGTCTTTTTAAAAATATTTCTTTAGCAATCAAAATAGCCTCATTAATATTTTTATATGGTCCCCAGTTTAAATATCTACATACATTTGGGTTTTTACCAATTTCATATAATCTTTTTATATCATCACAATCAAATTCTCTTAATGTAATATTATTTATTTTGATTGTTTCAAGCTTTAAATTCATTAAAATTATTCTCCAATCAATTCTAAATATTTATGAATTGATCTTGATGTTTTAGCATGTTCTGCTCTAATAATAGCCATAATACGATCTGCAGCGTTATTAACTTCGTCATTAACAACAATATAATCATATTTATAAGCAACTTTAAATTCTCTATTTGCCTTTTCAATTCTTTCTTGAATGATTTCTTCAGGCTCAGTTCCACGAGCTTTTAATCTATGATATAAATCCTCTTTTGAAGGTGGAACTAAAAATATCATTACACAATCAGGCATTTTTTCTTTAACTTGTAGGGCTCCCATTACTTCAATTTCTAATACAACCTCTTGACCTTCATCAAGCTTTTCATTTACTTTATCAAGTGGTGTACCATAATAATTACCAACAAATTCAGCGTGCTCTAGGAATTCACCTTTATTAATTTTATCTTCAAATTCTTCTTTTGAAATAAAATAATAATCTTTTCCATCAACCTCACCAGGACGCATTTTTCTAGTAGTTGCTGAAACTGAATATGTTAAATTATTATTTGGTTGATTAAATAAAGCTTTTCTTACTGTTCCCTTTCCAACTCCAGATGGACCAGATAAAACTATTAATAATCCACGGTCATTTAATTTCATAAACTCACCTACAATTTTAATTAATTATTATACTGTAAAATATAATTTTACAAATATTATATAATAACATTCTCAATTTTACTAGCATTTCACATTTTTTTCAAGAAAGTAATATAGAAAAATATATAAATAAATGATATACTTTTTTAGGTGATATTATGTTTGATGGAATGTTTTTAAATAAAATAATTGATGAAATCAGTTTTTTAAAAACTGGTAGAATAAATAAAATAACTGAATCAGGTGATACTGATTTTATTTTTACTATTAGATACCAAAGAACTAATTATAATCTAATGATATCATCATCTACTCAATATTTTAGAATCCATCTAACAAAAAAGAATTATGATTCAGTATTAAAACCAAAAAGCTTTACTCTATTTTTAAGAAAACATATTGAAGGATATATTATTGAAAATATTGAAACATATAAATCTGATAGAGTTGTAATTTTTACATTAAAAGGATTAAATGAGCTTGAAGATTTAAATACTAAGTATTTAATATGTGAGCTTATGGGTAGATATTCTAATATTATTTTAACTGATTCTAATTATGTAATAATTGATTCAATTAAGCATGATGGTGTAGGTGAATTTAATAGAACAATCATGCCTAATGTTAAATATGAATTTTTAGAAAACAATAAAATAGATCCTAAAAATCTAACTAAAGATGAATTAGAAAAAATATTTATAGATAATAATATAGATAATCCTAAAAAATTACTAGATACATTTAATGGTATATCTAAATTACTTGCAATTAAATCATTTAAAAATGATAATGCTTATTCTAATTTCTATGATTATATTAATAATGATATTTCTCCTTCTATTATTAAAATAGATAATAAAGAAGATTTTTATTTTATACCATTTGATTATGAAATAATAAAAAGATATGAAACTATATCAGAGTTATTAGATGATTTTTATTATGATATAGATTTAAAATCTAAAATAAAATTAAAAACAAATGATTTGGAATCTTTTATCAATAAAGAATTAAAAAAATATCAAAAGAAATTAATTAAATTAAATGATGATTTAAATAATACAAATGATATAGACAAATTCAAATTATATGGAGAATTATTATTATCTAGTCCTAATTTAAAAGATAAAAAGAAACATATAATTGTATTTAATTATTATGACAATAAAGAAATTGAAATTCCTTTAGACGAAAAATATTCAATAATTGATAATTCAAATAGATATTATAAAAAATACCAAAAAGCAAAAACTTCTATTAATTATATTAAAGAACAAATTAATATAACTAATAATGAAATAGAATATTTTAAATTATTAAAATATCAAATAGAAAATTCAACAATTAATGAAGCATTAGAAATAGAAAGAGAATTAATAAATAATAAATATTTATTTAAAAAGAATTATAAAGAAACAAAAAAACAAAAACCTAAATTATTAACATATATATTTAATGATTCAATATTTTATGTAGGTAAAAATAATATTCAAAATGATTATTTAACAAATCATTTTTCAAAACCTAATGATTTATGGTTTCATATAAAAAACGCACCAGGATCACATGTTGTATTACATAAAGATAATAATATAAATGAAGATGATATTAGAATGGGTGCTTATTTAGCATCATATTATTCTTCTTTTAGTGATTCTTCTTCTGTCCCTGTAGATTATACATTTATTAAATATGTAAAAAAAATACCTGGTAAAAAAGGATGTTTCGTTTCATATGCACATGAAAAAACATTATATATTGATCCAGATAAAAATATAATAGATGAATTGGAGGTAAAAAAATAATGAATAATTCATATAAAAAATTTGCTTATTATTATGATGAAGTAATGAGTGAGCTTGATTATTATTCTTGGGTTGAATTTACCTTAAATTATTTAAAACCACAAGATAAAATCCTTGATTTAGCTTGTGGAACAGGAACATTCTTAACAATGCTTAAATTAAAAGGATATGATTGTTACGGCTTAGATTTAAGTGAAGAAATAATTGAAATAGCAAATGAAAAAAGAAAAATCAATCATTTAGATATTAATTTTAAAGTTGCTAATATGATTGATTTTAAATATGATATAAAATTTGATTGTATAACTTGTTTTTTTGATTCAATTAATTTCTTAAATAACAAAAATGATTTATCAAAAATGTTAAATAATATTTATAATCATTTAAATCCTAATGGATATTTTATATTTGATATAGCATCAAAATATTTATTTGATGAATATGATAATTCAAATATAAATAAAGATTATGGTAATTTTAAAATAGATTGGATAACTAAAAAAACTTCACCAAAATCTTTAAAGCATACGATATCAATAAAAGAATTTGATGAAGAATTTAAAGAAACATATTTTGAATATTTTTATGATTTAAAAGATTTAAAATCTAATAAATTTAAATTAATAAAATTATCAGGTGATTTCAATGATGATTTAGAACCTGAAGATGAAAGAATATTAGTCGTATATCAAAAACAAACCAACATATAGTTGGTTTATTTTTTTAATTATTCATTTTTTCAAACAAATCAATTATAGATTTTTTGAAATCTCTTTTAATTTTTTTTAAATTAAAAAAGCTAGAATTAACTAGCTTCTTCTTGTTCTTTATTTTGCCAAGCCTCCGGAATAGTTCTACGAGGAACTTTTATAGCATCAGGTGAATCCTTTGCTACAAGATTTCCTTCTGAATCAACATATACATCTTGTTTAATCCAATCACTATCTTTTAACTTTGTAAGATTATTTGATGCATATAATCCTATATTATCTCCATTAGAAGATACACATATATTTCCATTGAATGAATTGAACGGATCAATTGCATCAGGGTCTTCAATATATAAAGTAGTTATGTAAACTCTATCTGTATATTTAGAAATTCTATCAATGTATTCTTGAGAAGGGAATGTATGTATATTTGGTGTTGCAAATTGTGATTCTGTTGTACCAGCACAGCAACAGCATACACTAATTTTTGGTTTAATTTTTGAAAGTAAAAAATCATTTGACGCTGTATAGCTTCCGTGATTTCCACCTTTAAATAAATCAACAGTAGGTAATGTTTTTGCTTCTGTTGAACCATCATAATAATTTACTAATTGACTTTCGCCTTCTTGTTCTAGGTCGCCCGTAAACATAAAATGATGTTCTTTGTAATTTAGCATTACACAAACAGATGAATCGTTTTCATCACCAGAATATTCGAAATAATATTTATTCCATAAAATATCCATTGAAATATCTTCGCCTAGAACGATATGTGCTTCTGGTTTTGGAGTTAATTTATCATTTTCAAAAAAATAATCTGCTGTATGATGAACAGTTCCTTTATTTTCACAATATTCTACGGCAGTTAAATATTCAGAATAGCTTTCACTTGTAGTTTTAGTTTTGGTAGTGGCAAAATCAATTATATTATCAACATCATAAGAATATAAGATGCCATCATAAACACCTTTACTTTTTATTCCTGCCATTCCAACGATAGATCCTATTTGTGCATGTGTTGCAATAACATATTCAAACTTTTTATCAGTCATATAATGTTTGATATAATTATTAATAGTAAATGCACTACCTTTTCTTGAACCAGCATCAATTAAAATATCATTTTCTCCAGCTTTGATATATACTGAATCGCCAGAATACTTATTTCCAAGCTCTAAAAAATGAATTTGGAAATTATCATATTTGATATTTTCTACAATTCCATCTTTACAATAAACTGGAGTACTAGTTTCTTTATTCTCAGTTACAGTTGCTTTTTCTTTATTATCAGAATCACCGAATAAACCTTCTAAATCAAAAAGACTACAAGATGTTAAAACTAAAACAGAAACTAAAATTAAAAATAAACTTATTACTCTTTTCATCATTAATCCTCCTTAAATTCTTTTTCATCGACTTCTAATCCTTCTTTAGAATTAGAAAAATAAATTGGACTCAAATGAATTATTCCTAAATCATTTGCAATAAGAGTGAAAGTAGCGTTAGTTAAGAGCTAAAGATGCTCCAATAGAACATAAAACTTTTTTAGATTTATTTTCCTCATTGTTTTTAAATCTTATTCAATATATATTAAACAATCTGAAATATCTGCTGGCCAATCTTCTTTCAAAACATCTTTATTCTTTTCAATATATTCATTATATTCTTTTGCTGTTTGGTTTGCACGAGTACGAGCTTCCATAGCTATAGAACGATAATATTCATCTTCATTGTCTTTGAATGCCTCATAAGTCATAACGTCTTGCTGATAAGATGCAATCATTGAACGACAAGTTTCTTCTACTTTTTTTCTTTTCTCATATTCTGACTTTTCATTTGCCTCTTGAATTGAAGCTTGCCAGTTGTTCCAAGCAGTTTTTCCTGCTGAAGTTGCATTAAAAAATATAATTATACCTATTCCTAAAGCTATTACTAGTGAAAAAAATATAATTAGCGTTTTAATTAAATTTCTTCTTTCATTTTTAAAACCAAATCCAACTGTTAAGCAATATAAAGATAAACCTAATAATAATCCACCAATAGTATCAGTAATATAATGTTTACCTGCAATTACTCTTAAAACAGGCATAGCAATTATAGCTATGATTACTATAAAGTATAGTAAGCTCTTAAAAGTTTGACTTTTCTTAAATACATGATCATATAATAAAGTTAAACCTGAAAGAGAAAAAAATGTAAATACAAATACATGAGTTGATGGGAATGAATTCTCATCCTCTAATGGTCTTAAAGAAACAGTCATTACTTTATCTAATAAAATCCATAATACAACTGAAATTACTACAAAAATTCCAAAAGCAACAATAAAGCGACTCAATTTCTTCTTTATTAGTTCAAAAATTCCTACTATAACTCCAATTAATACAAATATAAATGAACCATATAACATTAAATCAGATACAACATCTACAGAATGATTATCTTTATAATTAACTAAATTATTTATTTTTCCTAAAAAATCATTACCTATAGGTCTTTCTGGGCCAAACTTTTGTACAAGTAATAAAACCATAAATAATATAAAGAAAAACAATCCAAAAACTACATATTTTGCTGTATTTTTGTATACTTTATTGTCATTTAACTCACCATAGTTATTGTTATATTCATTATTATGTTCTAATATTTCATGATGAGTATCAGATATATCATTATTATGATCTAATATTTCATCATTACTATCAATCATATCACTATTATTTTCATCTAAACTTAAATCATTTTCATTATCTATATTATTTTGCACATTATCATTATCATACATATAATCAAGTTCTTCTAATTTCTTTAATCTTTTGTTTCTTCTTATTCTCTTCATTACTTTTAAGAATATTATTAAAACAATTAAAGATATCAATCCTATAGCAATCCATAATTGATAATTTATAAAGAATGCAACAAAAGATGGATAGTCAAATTTATTAGCGTTTGAATCAGTACTAATTATATCCGTATAAGATTCACCTGTTACATAATCAACGTAAGTAATAACAAAATTTGGTTGGCTTTTGTATGATTCAGCACTATTAAAAATAGTAACAGTTTTAGATGTATTAGGAGATAAATTTAAATTTATATTTTTGGATTTCTTATTATTTTCAAGATATTCTTCTGCTTCATCAACAGTATCGAAACCCATGCTAGACTTACTTGATGTTTTAACCCAATTGATTTCACATTTTTCTAAATAATATATTGAATCTGTATTGTTAGTAAATTCAATTTTTACATAACAATTTGATTTAACTATAATTTTGATTGAAAGATTCTCATTCGTACTAAATAAGCCATTTTTTATATCCTTATAATTATCAATCAAATCATAATTATTATTAGATTCTAAATTTATACTAATATCATCAATCATATTTTTATCTATTTTATTGTTTGATAAATTAATAGAAAAAAACAAAGCTAATAAAAATGATGATAAAAGTATAAACAAACTTATACTTCTTTTATAATAATTCATAATAATCCCTCTTATTAATAAAAATTAAATTTATTCAATAATTTCTAATTCGGATACAATATCTTCTGGAATATTACCATTCCAAATGTTTTTATTTCTTTCAAAATATTCATTATATTGCGATGCAGTTTGATTAGCATTATTACGAGCAGTAGTTCCGATAGAACGTATATAATCATCTTCTTCATCTTTATATTGATTATAAGTAAGAACATCATTATTATATGATTCAATCATTTGTCGACAAAGGCTTTCTACATTTTCTCTTGTTTCATATCTTGAATAATTGTCAACAACTTGGTTTGATTGCCAATTGTTCCAAATGTTTCTTCCTGTTGGTGTTACATAAAAAAATACAACACATCCAGCAATAAATAAACAAATAACAATTAAAAAAATAAATAATTTTTTCATTTCTCTAAACCTTTTTATTACTAATAATAGACGTTATCTTTATCTTGTACGTCTATAAGCATGAGAACAATCAACTAATTTATCATCTTTAAAATAAAAAACAAATTTTTCATAATCAGCGAACATAACTTTATATTCATATTCTAAATAAAAATATCCTAATCTATCAGTTCCTGAAGATGTTAATTTATAATCAATCATTCTTCTTCTAACATCTTTAACAGAATCTCCTCTTTGACATTTTTCAGCTGTTCTAATAAAACCCTTTGATTTACCCAATCTAGATAAACCAATAATCATTATTGTTATTGCAACAATCGCAAATGGAATAATAAAAAACATATTTTTACCCTCTCTTTATTTGAAAAAATCTAATAATTATTTTAACATATATATCTATATATATCAATGGTATTTTCCATTTTTTTCTCATAAAGTGTGGAAAAAAGGATACTAGTTTTTTAGTATCCTTTTATAATTATAATCTATTTAATTCCATTGTTACATTTTCTAATGTTTCACAATAATTATCTAAAACTTGAGAATTTAATGAATTATTCTTTATTTTATCTAATATTAATTTAGAATCATTATATAAAATATCAGACCCTATATTTAAGCTTAAATTAAATATATTATTTATATAATTATATAATTCATCAAAGTCATTATCATTAAATAAATTAAATATTCTTTCTTGAGCATTAGCTGATATTTTTAAATATCTAGCTTTAAATATATCAAAATCCTTTGGATTTGATAAATTCTTAATTGCAGTATTCTTATCTACATAACTCATTTTAATTCTACCTCCTTGTCACCATTAAAATGAAAGTGAGTTTCGTTAAATTTAATCATAGCTTTCATTAATTCATCTATATCTAAACTTCCACATGTTTCATAAGCTGAATGCATCGCAAGCTGTGCTAAACCTATATCTACTGCAGGTATAGATATTTTAGATAATAAAATAGCACCTAATGTAGATCCACCTCTTATATCACTTCTATTTGTTGTAAATTGGTATTTAGCATTTGCTTTTTCACATATTTCTTTAAATATAGATAAAGATAAACCATCAGTTGTATAAGAACCAGATGCGGCATTTTTAATAACAATACCTTCATTTAAATAACATCTATTAGTTGGATCATATTTATCAGGATAATTAGGATGGAATCCTTGAGCATTATCAAGTGAAACAAAGAATGAATTATTAATAGCACATAAATGTTCTTCATTTGATAAATTAAATGAATCAGTTATTCTTCTTAAGGTATTTAATACCATATCAGACTGTGCTCCTTGTCTTGTATGAGAACCTATTTCTTCATTATCAAATAAAGCTAAAATATCAATTGTTCCATCTTTAACCTTAGATTTAATTAATGACATTAAAGAAACATAAGAACATTCTAAATTATCAATTTGAGGAGCCATAATAAATTCATTATTAAATCCAACATATGTTCCTCTATCAATTAATGATAAGAATAAATCATATCCATAAATATCTTCCTTTTTACAATTTAATTTATTAGATATTAATTCTTTTAAATCATATTTTGATATTTCTTTATCTATAAATAAAGGTAACATATCCTTTTGTGGATTTAAATTCATTTCTGTATTAGCATTTCTATTAAAATGTATACATAAATTAGGTATCATACATACTGGCTTATCAAATGAAAATAATTTAGTAATAATTTTATTGTTTTCTTTAATTAATACTCTACCAGCTATATCAAGTGGTCTATCCATAAATGTTGAAAATATTGGTCCACCATATACTTCTGTATTAAGCATTTGATATCTATTTAAATCAATTTCAAAATTTGGTTTTAATTTAAATGTTGGAGAATCTAAGTGAGCCGCACTAATATTAAATGATAAATCATCTAATTTTTTAGGTAATTTGAATGCAATAACACTACTATTATTTCTAGTAAAATAATAATTCTTACCTAATTCTAAATTAAATTTTTCATTTTCATTTAATCTAATAAAATTATTATCATCTAATATTTTAGATATAGTATTACATGCATGATACATTGTTTTAGATTCTTTTATAAAATTTAAAAAATCCATTATTCCACCTCGATTACAACCTGAAATGATGTATTATCATTAATTTTACCAATATAACAATCATCAGCGTCAGTGTTTTTATAATATGTTACATTAATTATATCATTAATTAAGGCTTCATGATTAAAAGTAATCATAGTTTTTTTAATTTTTGTTAAATCATCCATATTTTTATGGAAATTATAAATAACATCTAAATACTTAGCATTATTCATATGTCCATTATGATCTAAATCAGTATAAGCTACTTGATAATCATAATTTATAGAATCAGAACCAGATTCTAAATTTAATTTTCTTCTTCTATAATTAGGATAATTTGTATATTCATAATATTCACCATTAAATGGTAAATCATCTTTAACAAGCTTATGAGAATTAATATCTACTAAAACCCAATTAGAAATACCTTTTAATATTAAATTATCATCCTTATCTTTCATTTCATATTCTCTGATATATTCAAATCTTTCATGCTTATGTGGCCAAGTTGTAACCTTTACATCTTTTAATGATCTTGGAAGCTTACCAACAACCTCATATTCTAAATATGAAACAACCCATAAAAATCCATTTTTAGATATATCATCAAACCCAACACCAATTTTATTAGCATGTAAACCGGCACTATCCTGAAACAAATCTAATATGGCAGCTGGTCTAATAAAATCACCTTTACCAACCATTGATGTATGAACAAAATATTCTTTTTCAAATTTTAATAGCATATAATACCTCACGCTAAAAAATAGGAAACATTGTTTCCTACTTTTTGTTTTCCATTAATTTAACTAATACAGCCTTTTGAGCATGCAATCTATTTTCAGCCTCTTCAAAAATCTCATTTGCATGAGCTTCAAAAACTTCATTAGTAATTTCTTCACCACGGTGTGCAGGTAAGCAGTGTAAAACCATACATCCTTCGTTAGCAACACTCATAGTTTTATCATTTACTTGGAATCCTTGGAAAGCAACTTCCCTTTCATGCTTTTCAGCTTCCATACCCATTGATGCCCAAACATCAGTAAAAATAACATCTGAATTTTTACAAGCAACCATAGGATCATTTGTTAATTCAAGCATACCAGGATATTCTTTTTCTGCAAAATTTCTAATATGTTCACATATTTCGTATTTTTTAGGTGAAGCGATAGATACCTTCATACCTAATCTTAAACAACCTACAGCGATTGAATTAGCCATATTATTACCATCACCAACAAATGTAGCCTTTAAACCTTCAAATCTACCTTTAAATTCTCTGATTGTCATTAAATCAGCTAAAACTTGACATGGATGAGCATAATCAGTTAAAGCGTTAATTACAGGGACAGAACCATATTTAGCAATATCTTCAACTTCTGATTGGTCAAATGTTCTAATCATAATACCATCAAGATATCTTGATAAAACTCTCGCTGTATCTTGAACTGGCTCACCACGACCAATTTGTAAATCTCTTGATGATAAAAATAATGCTTGACCACCAAGCTCATACATACCAACCTCAAAAGATACTCTTGTACGAGTAGATGATTTTTGGAAAATCATACCTAATGTTTTACCTTTTAATCTTTCATGAGGTATACCATTTTTCTTTTGAAATTTTAATTGATCAGCTAAATTCAATATTTCTAAAATATCTTCTTTAGATAGCTGTTCCATTGTTAATAAATGTTTCATTATAACAATTCACCTACACTTTCTAAAATAATATCTAATCCCTTATTAAGCTCCTTAGTTGAAATATTTAAAGGAGGTAATAATCTTACCTTAGTTTTAGCAGTTAAAACTATTAATCCTTTTTCAATACATTTATTTACAACGTCAATTGCTTTAATATTATCATTAAGCTCAATACCAACCATCATACCCTTACCAGATATAGATTTAATACCAGGCTTACCAGTTAATTTTTCTTCTACTATTTTTCTACATTCTAAAACATGATCAAATAAATCTTGATTTAATCTTTTTAAAACTGAATATCCAGCACTACAACAAATAGGATTACCTCCAAATGTAGTTCCGTGTTCACCATAACCTAAAGTTTTAGAAACTTTTTCTGAAAATAAAATAGCACCAAGTGGTAAACCACCTGCTAAACCCTTCGCTGTTGTTACAACATCAGGATTTACATTATATTCCATATAGCTATATAAATAACCAGTTCTACCATTACCTGTTTGAACTTCATCAACGATAAATACTAGGTCCTTCTCTTTACAAACCTTATCAATATATTTGATATATTCAGGATCAAGAGCATTAACTCCACCTTCACCTTGAACAGTTTCAATCATAATTGCACAAGTTGTATTATCAATATTTTGATTTAATTCTTCTATATCATTTGCTGTAACGTATGCGAAATCACCAACAAATGGATAAAAATATTGATGAAATACATCTTGACCTGTTGCGGATAAAGTAGCGATTGTTCTACCATGGAAAGAATTCTTTAAAGTAATAATCTTACTTCTTCCCATACCATATTTATCAAAAGAATATTTTCTTGCAGTTTTAATAGCACATTCATTTGTTTCAGCACCACTATTAGCGAAGAATACTTTTTTCATACCAGTCTTTTCACATAATAATTTAGCTAATTTTACTTGTGGTTCAGTATAATATAGATTTGATGTATGTTGGATAGTTTTAGCTTGATTACATACAGCCTCAACCCATTCTTTATCACAAGCACCAAATGAATTAGTTCCTATACCAGAAGAAAAATCAATATATTCTTTTCCGTCATAATCAACAAAAGTTGAACCATGACCTTCTTTTATAACAACAGGAAATCTTTTATATGTATTTAAAATATTTTCCTTATCTTCATTAATTATATTCATTAAAAACAACTCCTATCTAAATTCAGTACCAGCACCATCATCAGTAAGCATTTCAATTAAAATTGAATGTGGAATTCTTCCATCAATAATAACTACATATTTAACACCACGTCTAATGGCTTCAACACAGCATTCAACCTTTGGAATCATACCACCATCAATAATACCAGATGATGCAAGTGACTTAATTTCAGATACATTAATATATTTCATTAATGTTGAGTCATCATTTTTATCTCTTAAAACACCTTTAATATCAGTCATAGCAATGAATTTTTCAGCATTTAAAGCTCCTGCTATTCTAGCGGCAGCTGTATCTGCGTTAATATTATAAACATTACCATCATTATCATAACCAATTGTAGAAACAACTGGAATATAACCCATATCAAGTAAATCTAAAATAACATCAGGATTTATATCAACAATATTACCAACAAATCCTAAATCCTTATTTAATTTATCTGCAATTATTAAACCACTATCTAATCCTGAAATACCTATAGCATTTCCACCAGCCATATTTAATTGCTTAACTAAATTTTTATTAACCTTACCAGCTAAAACTTGAGTAACTATATCAATAGTTTCTTCATCAGTAACACGTAAGCCACCAACAAATTTAGACTCTTTACCAACCTTTTTAAGCATTGATGAAATTTCAGGACCACCACCATGAACTAAAACAACCTTCATACCTAAAGAATTTAACATAACTACATCTTCCATAACAAGTTGTTTTAAGTGCTCATCAATCATGGCATTTCCACCGTATTTAATTACTATGATTTTTTCTTTATATTTTAAAATATAAGGTAAAGCTTCACTTAATATCTCAGCTCTTTCATCTAATGTAACCATATTAGCTTCTATAGTCTCCGTTGATCTTTACATAATCATATGTTAAATCACAACCAAAGGCTTTTGCCTCCTTCTTTCCATCATTTAAATTAATATTAATAAAAATTTCATCTTCAAGTAATATTTCTTTAGCTTTTTCTTCACTAAAAGGAATACCAGAACCATTCTTACAAACATCAATAATTCCTTTTTTTGATTCAAATGAAACATCAATTTTATTAATATCAACATTGGCTTTAGAATAACCAATTGCACATAAAACTCTACCCCAGTTAGCATCGCTACCAAACATAGCAGCCTTTAATAAGCTTGAGCAAATAACTGATTTAGCAACAATTTTAGCATCCTTTTTAGTTTTAGCATTAATAACATTACATTCAAGTAATTTAGTCGCACCCTCACCATCTTTAGCCATCTTTCTAGCTAAGTCTGTACAAACATAATTTAATGCCTTTTTAAATGCTTTGTAGCCAACTGATGATTTTGATACAATTTCATCATTTTCTGCCATACCATTAGCCATAATAGAAACCATATCATTAGTTGATGTATCACCATCAACACTCATCATGTTAAATGAATCTTCTACAGCTTCACTTAATAATTTTTGTAATAAATCAGCTTTAATATTAACATCTGATGTAATAAAGCATAGCATAGTCGCCATTTGAGGATGAATCATACCAGAACCCTTTGTAATAGCACCAATTCTACACTTCTTATCACCAATTTTAAATTCAACTGCGATAGTCTTTTCAACTGTATCAGTAGTCATAATACCTTTAATAGCTAAATCTAAATTTTCTTTTTTATTATCTAGACCTTTAATTATTTCTGGAATACCTGTTTCAAAAGGCTTAATAGATAAAGGCATACCGATAACACCTGTTGAGGCTATAATCACATCATTTTTATTAATTTTTAGATTATTAGCTAAAACCTCACAAGTTTTATTAGCAATATCAATACCATCAAAATTACAAGTATTTGCATTACCACTATTACAAATCATAGCTTGTGCATAACCATCTTTTATATTCTCTTTAGTAACATAAATAGGGGCACCCTTAACTAAATTTGTTGTATATACAGCAGCCGCACTTGCTCTTTTTTCAGATACTATTAAAGCTAAATCTATTTTTGATTTATTTTCTCTAATACCTGCATGTATACCATTTGCCTTAAATCCTATTGGGGCAACAACACCATTTTTGATAACCTTCATAAACCCTCCTATAAATTTAGGCCTAATTTAGGGTCAAGTCCAAGTGCTATATTCATACATTCAATAGCCGCACCAGACGCACCCTTACCTAAATTATCTAAACAAGCTGTAATTGATATTCTATCATCATTTCCAGCAACATAAATTTCTAAATAATCCTTATCACTTAAACGATTAGCAGCTAAGAATCCATCTTCTGTTCCTTTTTCATTAAATGGAGCAACTCTAACAAATACTGAATCTTTATAATAATTATTAAAGAATTCATGAACTTCTTTAGCTGTCATCTTTTTATTCAATTTATTAACAAATAGTGGAACAGTGACAATCATACCACTATAAAAATCACAAACATATGGTGAAAATAAAGGTTCTTGGTCTAAACCAACGATAGCCTTCATTTCCTTTAAATGTTTATGTGTTTGACCCATTCCATATAATCTTGGGGCATCAAATTCAACACTTCTATTATTATCTTCATATTGAGCAATACCCTTTTTACCAGCACCTGAATAACCACTTATTGCAGTAATTGCAAAAGGATAATCACTAGGTGTGATATTTTTATGAACTAATGGGTAAGCAATTGAAATAAATCCAGATGCATAGCAGCCAGGATTTGCAATCAATTGATTTGTTTTAATTTTATTTTTGAATGAATCATCTAGTTCAGGAAAACCATAAGCAAAGCTTTCTAAGGTTCTATGTGCAGTTGATGTATCAATAATCTTAGTATGCTTGTTATTTGGATCAAGTAAAGCTACTGATTCTCTAGCCGCATCATCAGGTAAGCATAAAAAAGCTATATCAGCTTCATTTATTAATTTTTTTCTTTCTTCTGGATCTTTTCTTAAATAAGGATTAATAGAAAGTAAAATAATATCATCTCTATCTTTTAATCTTTCATTTATTCTTAATCCTGTAGTTCCAGCCTCACCATCAATAAAAACCTTAAACTTATTCATTATTTATTCCCTCTTAAATAATTAATTTGTTCTTCTACAGACTTAATTGAAGATGCACCACGACTTGTACGCTTAAATGTGCACTCTTCAATATTAATGTACTTATATACATCATCAGAAAATAATTCAGAATATTCTTTATATTTATCTAGCTTAACATCTTCTAGAATTAAATTATTTTCAATACAATAAGCAACAATTGAACCTGAAATCTTATAAGCACTTCTAAATGCCATACCTTTTTTAACTAAATAATCAGCTAAATCAGTTGCGTTAATAAATCCTTTTTGAGCAGCAAGTCTCATATTATCTTTATTAATTTTCATTGTTTCAACCATTGGCTTAATAATTTTTAAACACATACTTAATGTATCTAAAGAATCAAAGATTGCTTCTTTATCTTCTTGCATATCCTTGTTATAAGCAAGAGGAATACCCTTAAGCATAGTTAATAATGTAATTAAATCACCATAAACTCTACCTGTTTTACCTCTTACAAGCTCACAAATATCAGGATTCTTCTTTTGTGGCATAATTGATGA
>CAMJOZ010000011.1 GCA_946407635.1 uncultured Caryophanales bacterium | reverse complement strand
GTACTGTTTGAAGGTTAGCCTTCCAAGTACGACGAGTAGCATTTAAAGCATGAGAACGTCTGTTACCAGTAACTGTTGTTTTACCAGTAATGTAGCACTTTGCCATAATATATCTCCTCCTCACTCAATGAGCCTATTTATTTTAACCTAGATATAAGAATATTGCAATAACTTTTTTAAAAAATATTAAAAGATAGGCAAGTTAAATAAATTTGACAACTAAGTGAATATGTGATATATTTCATATGGTAATATTTTTAATATTATGTTTTTTTATTTTGTAAAACGAAAGTGGTTGAATATCAATTATTACAGTATATATTAGCTGTTTAATTATTTAATTAGAATTTAAGAGATTTATATCTCATATCATATATTATAATTTTATAGGAGGTTTACCATGAGTGTAGTTTCTATAGACGTTTCGTTATTTAGAAAGATGGTAACTAATGGAGCAATTAATTTAAAAAATAATCATGCAGAAGTAGATGCATTAAACGTATTCCCTGTACCAGATGGTGATACAGGAACAAATATGAGTATGACAGTAACATCAGGTATTAGAGAACTTGAAAACTGTGAAACTTCATCAATCATTGAAGAGGCTAAGGTTTTATCAAGAGGATGCTTGATGGGTGCTAGAGGTAACTCTGGTGTTATCTTATCTCAATTTTTCAGAGGACTTTATGTTGGTATTAAGCAATTAGATCATAACTATTTAAATGTTCAAGATTTAATGGCTTGTTTAGAATCAGGTTGTAAAATTGCATATAAGGCAGTTATGGAACCAGTTGAAGGAACAATTTTAACAGTTGTTAGAGAATCAGCTGAATATGCAAGAACTAAAGTTAATGAATGTAAGACAATTGATGAATTATTAGATGTATATTTAGGAAAGGCTAAAGAATCTTTAGCTAATACACCTAATTTATTACCAGTATTAAAGGAAGCTGGAGTAGTAGACTCTGGTGGAGCTGGTTTTGTTAAGATTATTGAAGGTATGGTCATGGCAATAAAAGGAGAAATCCTTGAGGCTGATGATGCTCAACCTAAATCTGAACCAGTTGAAGAAGTAAATCCTCAAGATTTAAAATATTTCTATTCAATGGATATTGAATTAGAATTAAAGAAGCCTGAACAATTTGAAATTAAAGAATATAAGGCAGCTTTATCTTTAGTTGGTGAAAATCTTGAAGTTACTGAAGAAGGAACATTAGTAAAGACTCATATCAATACTAATCGTCCAGGTAGAATCTTAGATATAGCTCAAAAACAAGGTGAATTTAACATTATCAATGTTGAGAATTTAAGATATACAGCTTTAAAGGCTCAAGAGCCTGAACAAAAAGCTGAAATTTCTCCTAGAAAACAATTCGCATTAATCGCTGTATGTTTCGGAGATGGTATTTCTCAAACATTCAAGGAATTAGGTGTTGATTATGTTATTGAAGGCGGTCAAACAATGAACCCTTCAACTGAAGCTTTCGTTGAAGCTTTAAAAGCTGTAAATGCTGAAAATGTAATTATCATTCCTAATAATTCAAATGTTATCATGGCAGCTAATCAAGCTAAGAATTTAGTTTCTGGATGTAATGTAGAAGTATTAAAGGCTAAAACAATTGCCCAAGGATATGTTTCATTAGTAAATTATAATCCTGAAGCTTCATTAGAAGAAAATTATGAAGCTATGAGTGAACAAGTTGCGAATGTTACATCTGGTGAAATCACTTATTCAGTTAGAGATACTGAAATTGGTGGTGTAAAGATTCAATCTGGTGATTACATGGGTATTTCAAATGGTGAAATATTAGTATCTGTTAAAGATAAATCAGATTGTTTACATGATTTATTAGAAAAAATAATTAAGGAAGATTCTGAAATTGTAACTGTATTCGTTGGTGCGGATGTTACTCAAGAAGAAAAGGATACAATTGAAGATCTATGCTTAAGCTTCAATAGCGAAATCGATGTTGAAATCGTCGATGGTAAACAAGAAATTTATTCTTATATTATCGCTGTAGAATAATAAAAAAATATGAGCTGGTTTTTACCAACTCTTTTTTTCTCAAAGAGGTGAATAAATTTGGAATTAAAGAACATCAAGGGAGTTGGAGATAAGACTCTTAAACTATTTAATGAAAATAATATATATGATGTTAATGATTTATTATTAACTTTTCCAAAAAAATATATTATCTATAAGCCAACCTTTGATGTTTTTGGGCCTGATTATGTTTATTTTGAAGGTGTTATTTCTACTAAAATAAGCTTTTTTAGATATAGAGCGACTACCTATGCGATAACATTTAGTGTTACATTAGATAATTCAGTAAATGTAAAAGTAATTACCTTTTCTAAAGAGTTTTTAGCTTATAAGCTAAAAAAAGGGATGAGAATAGGTATTTATGGTAAATATAATTCTAAAGAAAAATTCTTTAATACTAAAAAAATATTTATGGATAATTTAGGATTTAAAATTGAAGTAGATTATAAAATATCTAAAATATTAAATTCTAAGATTTCATCTTGTATTCTAAATATAAAAAATATTGATTATAATGAAACATTACCTAGTGAATTATTAGATAAATATAAATTATTAAATATAAATGAATATATTTATAAATCCCATTTTCCTAAAACAATGGATGATGTTAAAGAAGTATTAAGAAGAAGGAAATATGAAGAATTTTTCTTTTATACTTTAAGATTAAAATATGCTAGTAGTAGAAGATTAAATTCGACTCGTGAAAAAAGAATATTAGATTTAAATTATTTAAATGATTTTAAGAATAAATTAAATTTTGAATTAACTAGTGGACAAGAAAATGCTTTAAAGGATATCATTAAGGATCTTAAAAAGGATATTCCTATGAATAGACTGGTTCAAGGCGATGTTTCATCTGGCAAAACTATTGTTTCAATAATGACAGCATTATTGATGGTTAAGGCAGGATATCAGGTCGCAGTAATGGCTCCAACTGAGGTTTTAGCTGAACAAGATTATATTGAATTTAAAAAATATTTGAATTCTTATGATATTAATATTGAATTTTTAATTGGTAGTACTAAAGAATCTAATAAAAAATATATTTATTCAGGTACTTTAAATAATGAAATTGATATAGTTGTAGGTACACATTCATTATTGAATGATAAATTAAAATTTAAAAATTTAGGTTTAGTTATTATTGATGAACAACATAGATTTGGCGTTAATCAAAGAATTAAATTGATTAACAAATTAGATAATGTTGATTCATTATTTTTAACAGCTACACCTATACCTAGAACCTTAGGATTAACAATATTTTCAAATTTAGATATTTCATCAATTAAATCTATGCCTAAAAATAGGTTGCCTATCACTACTAAAATAATTGATTACAATAAAATTGATTTACTCATGAAATCAATAGAAAATCATATTAATAGTGGTGAACAGGCTTATGTAATTGTCCCAAGAATTGAAAATGAAGCTGATGATTATTTTGATATTGGTGATTGTAAAGAATTATTTAAAAAATATTTTAAGGATGAAGATATAGGAATATTACATGGTAGAATGTCATCTGAAAATAAGCTTAATATGATTAAAAGCTTTAAAAATGGCGATATTAAAATATTGATTTCAACAACCGTTATAGAGGTAGGTATTAATGTTTTAAACGCGACTATGATGATAATTATGGACGCTGAATTATTCGGTCTTGCCCAACTACACCAATTAAGAGGTAGAGTAGGTAGAGGATCAAATCCTGGATATTGTATGCTAGTTACTAAAAATCCTGGTAATGTTAGATTGAATGTTATTAAAAATAATAAGGATGGATTTAAAATCAGTGAAGAAGATTTCAAATTAAGAGGTCCTGGAGATTATTTAGGGGATTCACAATCAGGCTTTGAAGAATTAGAATACGCTTCATTTTCTGATGATATTAGGATTTTGGAATGTGCTAGTATGGATGCGAATCAATATTTACCAATGCTATTTGATAAAGAAAATAAGCTAGAAACCTTTAAAAAAATAATAGATGATGTTAAAATTGATAAGATGAATTAATTATTATATAATAATTAGAGCTAGGAGGATACATATATGATTAGAATTGGCGTTGATGCGAACGGTGGAGATTTAGGTGTTAAGGCAACTGTTCCTGGTGCGATGCGTGCCGTTAGTATGTTTAAAGATATTGAAATAGTATTATATGGTGATGAAAATAAAATTAAGCCTTTATTAACTAATGATGAAAGAATAAAGATTGTTCATACTGAAGTAACAATGGATATGGGCGAACATGATCCAGTTAGAGCAGTAAGAAAAATGAAGGATTCATCTTTAGATATGGTAATGTACGCTGCCAAAAATGGAGAGGTTGATGCCGTAGTTACATCTGGGCCTACACAATGTGTTGTTATGGCTGCCCATTTAATTATTAGAAGATTACCTGGTATGGAAAGAGTAGCTTTATGTCCTATTATTCCTAATTATGATGGTAAACCAAGATTAATCCTAGATTGTGGTGCGAATGTTGAATTAAGACCTGAACATATTGGTGAGTTTGCTTTATTCGCTACAGTTGCGGCTAAAGAAGTATTAGGTATTGAAAATCCAACTGTTGGACTTTTAAATATCGGTTCTGAGCCTGGTAAGGGTAGAGAAATAGATAAAGAAGCTTATGAATATTTATCTAACTTAGATACTATTAATTTCAAAGGTAATGTTGAGCCAAATCAAATCATTGATTCTCCAACAAACATTATTGTTTGTGATGGTTGGAGCGGTAATGTTGCTATAAAGACATTAGAAGGTACTGCTAAAATGATGGGCGTTATGCTTAAGGATGAAATTAAGGCATCTTTTGGTGGTAAATTTGGTTATTTATTCATGAGAAAGAACATGAAGAGATTTAAAAAGAGAATGGATTCAAAGGAAGTTGGTGGAGCTATGATATTTGGTGTTGGTAAGCCAGTTGTTAAAGCTCATGGTAATTCTGATGATTATGCCTTCTCAAGTGCCATTAGACAAGTATATCAAATGGTTAAGAGTGATTTAATTAATAAGGTAGTTGAAAAATTACCAAAAGTTGAGGAAGTAGAGTCAAATGATTAGTTCAAAACTTATTAGCGAGCTTGAGGAGAAGCTTGGCTATCAATTTAAAAATAAAAGATATTTAACATTAGCTTTAACTCACTCATCTTATGCTAATGAGCATAATATGGATTGTAATGAAAGACTAGAGTTTTTAGGTGATGCAGTATTAGAACTTTCAATGACTAATTATTTATATAATGTTATTGATTTAGATGAAGGTGTATTAACTAAGACTAGAGCGAAGGCAGTATGTGAAGCTGCGTTAAATATTTATGCAAGTAAAATAGATTTTTCTAAATATCTGATTTTAGGTAAGGGAGAAGAATCTACAGGTGGTAGAACTAGACCAGCTATTATCGCTGATGGTATGGAAGCTGTTTTAGGTGCTATATTCTTAGATTCTAATTTTGAGAATGCTTTAGGTGTTGTTGAAAGATTATTTTTACCTCATATTGATGAAGTATTAAGATTAAGAGATTATAAGTCATTACTTCAAGAAAAATTACAAAGTGAAAAAAGAACTATTAAATATGAAATCGTTAAAGAAGAAGGCCCTGCAAATGATAAATTATTTGAGGCTGTAGTATTTATGGATGAGATATTAATGGGTAGAGGAACTGGTAAGACTAAGAAGGAAGCCCAACAAATGGCTGCCAAATCAGCACTTGAAAAGGAAGCGAGATAATGATAAAGAAATTGTTTTATGGAGGATATTTTGATTATTCAAAATTTATCTCTAACAATATTAATACATTATCTTTAACAATTGTTGATGCCTTTGTTTTAATAAAAATATTAGATTTTTATAAAGAAACAAATCATATTGATATAAAAAAATTAGGCCTATGTGGTGTTGATAAAAAGAATTTAGATAAATCATTAGCGAATCTAATAGATAGAAAATTTATTAATTTCTATTTAGAAAATGATGAGAATGGTTTAGCTTGTGAGACTGTATCATTAGATGGCTTTTTTGAAAGAGTAGCTTATATTATTAACAACGAAACATATGAAGATAATGATGCATATATGATTGTTAATATTGTTCAAGAAGGATTAAATAAGCCTTTAACAGCTAAAGACTTAGAGCTTTTGACTAGTGTTATCAATGAAAATAGATTCAAAAGAGAAGATTTTGAGAATGCATTAGAAAAGCTTAAACAAACAAGAAGAGTAATTACTGTTAAATCATTATTAATTGAGCTTGAAAATGAAAAGACAGGTATTATTAAAGAAGAAAAAGAAACACCATCTTTTGTTAAAGATTTTGTTAGTCAATTAAAATAAATATGAATAAAAAAATATCAGATGAAATTTTAGATAATTTAAAGAAAATAATCATAAATCCTAAATGTGAGCTTAATTATAGAAATGGATATGAGCTTTTAGTTGCGGTCATATTATCTGCTCAAACAAAAGATAAAAAAGTAAATGAAATAACAAAAATTTTATTTTCAAAATACAAAGATCCAAAATCATTAAAGGAAGCTCCAATTAATGATGTTATTAGTATTATTAAGCCATTAGGATTGGCTAAAAATAAAGCATTTAATATCATTAACATGGCAAAGGATTTAAATGAAAAATATAATGATGTTGTTCCTAACAATTATGATGATTTAGTAAAGTTAAGTGGAGTAGGAAGAAAAACTGCGAATGTTATATTAATAGAATTATTTAATATACCAGCATTTCCTGTAGATACTCATCTAATTAGAATGTCTCATATCTTTGGATATTCTAAATCTCTTAATCCTTTAATTGTAGAAAATGATTATAAGAAATATATTAAAGAAGAAGATTATAAATTGGCACATCATCTATTTTTATTATTTGGAAGATATCATTGTAATACACTTTTAATAAAAAAAGGCAATTGCCAAAATTGTAAAATGAAAGATTATTGTAAAAAAACGGCTAGGTAAACCGTTTTTTATTTTTGTTAAAAGGTAGGGTTTATTTTTATTTTTTTCTCAAATAGATTTTTCACTAATACTAAAATGACTATTCTATAATTTATAAAAAATTTTAGAGGTGAAATAATGAACATTTTTGAGAAAGAATTTAAAAGAAGAATTGAAAGAGAAATCAGTATTAAGGGTACTGGAGAAATAATTGGGAGTGAGCTTAAAAGAAGAAGGCTTCAATCGAATGAGACACTTGAAACTTTATCTGAAGATATTTGTTCTACATCATATTTATGTAAAATCGAACGAAGTTCAATTAATCCTAATAAACAATATTTATATGAAATATGTAAGAAGCTAGATATACCTAAGAATCAATTAGATTATTTGATGGATTTAGGTTCATTATTAAGAGATTCATTAAAATGCTTATTAAATAATGATGCTATAACTATTAATAAAATAGTTTTAAATGGTATTGGTTTTGAAAATTATCGTTATCAATTACTTATATTAATTAAACATCTTATTAATAAAGATTATATTCAGGTTAATGAATTAAGAAATGATTTATTTAAATTAGTATCCACTATGCAGGATTATGATTTGATTGTATTTGCGATAATAAATGCATTTGAGGATTATTATGAAGGTTATTATAAAGAAGCGATAGAAGATGTTAAAGATGTATTTAAAATATCAACTGACGTTACGGTAAGAGTTTTAGCAACTATGATAATTTTTAAAGCATGTTTAAAGCTTAATAGAAAAGATTCAACATATTATTATTTTATTCTTAAAAATATGCTTATTGATAATAATATGCATTCATTCTTAGAATATTACACATATTTATTTTTAATTAATATGCTAAAGAATGGCTGTTATAGTACATATGAAGAAATAAAGCCTACAATAACTAATGAAAAATATATCAATACATTAGATATTTTAGATAGCTTCTATAAAAAAGATTTCAGTAAGCTAAAATCGATAAATAAGGAAGCTTCTGTTTATGCATCATTTATAAGAAGAATACATTTTAAGGATGAATATATTTTTGAAGATATAAGAAGCTTTAATTCAGATTATACAATTGATGATTATGATCCATTAATGATTGAATATTTATTATGTCAGGATGACCAAGAAAGAATTGATTTTATTAAGGATGTTGTATTCACAAGATTATCAATTACTAATGATGAATATCATAAACAATTTTTTATGAATGAAATTATTCAATTACCATGGCCAAATAAAGGTAAAAATATTAAATCTATTTTTAATTATTTATATGGAGGCGGTATTTATGGTAATTTCACGATGTAAAATTATTTTATTAGTTTTAATCGTATTATTTTTATTATCATTTGGCATTATAAATATTAATGCTGCCCCAACCTTTAAATATGAATGGACCAATACCAAAATAGATATTCCACTTGGTGAAACAGTAGATAAATATAAATATTATCCTAAGGCAATTCTATATAAAGATAATATGGCATTAGGAGATGCACAAATATCTTATGATACTGAAGGGGCTTGGTTATATTATTTTAAAAATATTAATACAAATAAACCAGGAGTATATAAGGTTTGGTATAAAGCTTTTGAATCAAAATATTCTCCTGGAACATGTATAAATTATAAAAGCTTAATCACATTTAATGTTATCGATGAGGAACCACCTAAATTAGATATTATTAATAAAAATATTAATGTTAGAAGAGGTAGTAGTATTAGCTTAGATGATAATATAAATGTTACTGATAATTGTGATGGTGTAAGATATGTTATTACAGCTGATATAGATTTCAATAAAATAGGTAATTATGAAGTTTTAGTTAGCGCAATTGATAAATCAGGTAATAGAGTAAGTGATAATTTTAATGTTACTGTATATGAAACAGAAAAGCCTATTGTAACATATTTAGGAAATGGTATTATTAAGATTCCTTTAAAAGGTGATTTTAATATTAGAGAATATTTTAAAGCTACTGATGTTGTTGATGGAGATATTACAAATAAAATAATATTTCCTAGAATTTATAATGATAGATTAGGCTTATTTGATTATGAATTAGAGGTTGAAAATAATTCTGGATTAAAAACTATATTTCCTTTTCAAGTAGAAATAATAGATGATGTTATTCCTAAAATAAATTTATCAACTCATAATGTTATTTTAGATTATAAAGAAGATTTTAATACATACGATTTTACAAGATATATAAGATCTATAACTGATAATAATGAAATCAATTATGATAATTTAGAAATTAAACATAACATAACTGATAAGATTGGAAGTTATATAGTTAATTATTCATATACTGATGGTAATTTTATAGCATATGAAACCTTAGATGTTTCTTTGGTTTCTCATGATGCCCCAATAATAGAGGTATCAGATATTTTAGTTAATACAAAAGAAAATGTAGATTTAATGAATTTTATTAATGTTATAGATCCTTCAGATAAGAATATTTTATCAAGTGTAGTAATTGATGATAGTAATGTTACATATGAAAAGGAAGGAACATATTACGCTAGCGTATTTTGTATGAATTCTAGCGGATTATCACAAGAAAAAAGGTTTAAGATTGTCGTAGATAATAATAGCATTATTAATAGTGATAATTTAGTATTTTTCATTGTTATTGGTGTTCTAGGATTTTTACTAATTGGAATTATTATTCTTGGTGTTATTTTTTATTTAAAAATTAGGAAACGAATAATTGAGTGAAAATATCAACTTTATAAAACATATTCTGACTTTGTGCAAACACTGTATGCAAAATCTGACATTTTAAGTTGTTCTCATTATCCAGTACTTCTTCAAATTTTTTTGAAGAAGCACGTGATTGGTATGAAAAAGAAGATTACTTTATTGATTTAGTATTCTTTAATTACATATTAAATTGTTTTGTATTTATTGCTTTAAAAACTGAGATAGAAAATCAAAAAATGTTGTATTATTTACAACATAAAATCAAATAGAATTATAGGATTTATTTTGTTAATCTTTCTTGTTAAGTCCTCAATCTATTGTTATAATATATAGCACATAGGAGATGGATACGATGAAGGGCTTTTTATATGGTCAAACTGAATATAATATTTTAGCATCATCAGTTAAATTAGATGACTATATTAATAAAGCTTCATTAAATGGCTTTGATTATTTATCTATTACAGATAGATACATGTATGGTGTTTATAAATTTTATAATAAATGTAAAGCTAAAAATATTAAACCTATTATTGGATTAGAATATAAATATTTAAATTCATTATTAAAAGAAGATACTATTATTTTATATGCTAAAAATAATGAAGGATTTAATGATTTAATTAAAATTAGTAATGAGGTTACTTTAAATAATCGTAATGATATCGATTTAATTATTGAAAATAAAAATAACTTACTAATAATATTTCCGTTCAATGATTCTATATTTGAAGAATATTATCAAAACGAGAATTTAGAATCTTTAAAAAAGGAACTAAAATTATTAAATGATTGTGATGGATATATAGGTATTCCTTATACTAACAAGGATTATTTATATGATAGATATTGTTATTTATCTGATTTTTTAAATGAGAATGGATATAAATCTTTACCTATTCATAAAATGGTATATTTAGAACCAGAGGATTCTAAGGTATATGAGGTTTTAACTGAAATAGAAGGTAATAAAATTAAAATTAATCCTTTAGATGATTATTCTTTTTTAGTTAATCCAGATAGTGATCCTAAATTAGATGAAATAATTAAAAGCATTAATTTAAATATTTATAGTAAAAAGATGGAACTACCTAAATTTAAGGATACTAAGGGAGTATCATCTTATGAATATTTACAAGCATTATGCTTTAAGGGATTAGAAAAAAGAAAAATTAATTATAAAAATTATGTTGATAGATTAAGATATGAATTATCTGTTATTCATAAAATGAATTATGATGATTATTTTTTAATTGTTTGGGATTTTATTAGATATTCTAAAAAAAGTGGTATATTAGTCGGTCCTGGTAGAGGAAGCGCCGCTGGTTCACTTGTTGCCTACACATTAGGTATTACTGATGTTGATCCATTAAAATATGATTTATTATTTGAAAGATTTTTAAATCCAGAGCGTGTTTCAATGCCAGATATTGATACAGATTTTCCTGATAAGGATAGAGATAAAGTTATTGAATATGTTAGAGATTTATATTCAAAAGATCATGTATGTAATATAACAACATTCAATACATTCCAAATAAAATCATCTATTAGAGATTTAGCCAAAATAATGAAATTTAAAGAAGATAAGCTTGATCAAATAATAGATATGACTGTTAGACTTGGATATGATGCGGTTATTAATGATTATAAAGATAGAGATCCTGAACTGGCTGAATTTGTTACAATCTGTAAAAAGCTTGAGAATTTACCAAGAAGTATTGGTACACACGCTGCTGGTATTATTATTTCATCTAAATCATTACTAGATTTAGTTCCTTTAAGACCTGGTATTAATAATGTATATCAATCAATGTATGAGGCAGCTGATTTAGAGTCTATTGGTTTACTTAAAATGGATTTCTTAGGATTAAGTAATTTATCTTTTATAGATGATACTATTAAGATGATTCCGAATTTTAAGCAATCTGATTTAAGAAATATTCCCTTAGATGATATAAATGTTTATAAAATGATTTCAAGTGGTGATACTTTTGGTGTATTTCAACTTGAATCTCAAGGAATTAGAAAAACATTAATGAATTTAAAACCATCATGTCTTGATGATTTGGTTGCGGTACTTGCCTTATTTAGACCAGGTCCTATGGATAACATTCCAACATATATTTCACGTAAGCATGGTGAAAAATTTGAATATTTACATAAGGATTTAGAACCTATTTTAAAAAGCACTTATGGAATAATTGTTTATCAGGAACAAATTATGAAAATAGCTCAAGTGTTTGCTGGATATTCATTAAGCCAAGCAGATGTATTAAGAAAAGCCGTTTCTAAGAAAAATGAAGATGCTTTATTAAAATCTAAAAATGATTTTGTTAATAATTCTGTAAGAAGAGGATATAGCATTGATATAGCAAATAATATTTATGATTTGATATTAAAATTTGCTAATTATGGTTTCAATAAAAGTCATTCAGTAGCTTATGGTATATTTGCTTATCAAATGGCATGGCTTAAATATCATTATTTTAAGGAATTTATGACTACAATATTAAATAAATCTATTGGAGATAAAGTATCTCTTGAAAAATATATTAGCTATGCTAAGAGTAGAAATCTTATAATTGATAGGCCTAATATTAATATATCTGAATCAAGATATGTCATTAATAATGGAGTAATTTATATTCCTTTTAATCATATTTATTCTTTAGGAATTGTTTCTTCAAATAAGATAGTAGAAGAAAGAAATAATAATGGTTTATTTAAATCAATAGATGATTTTAAATTAAGATGTAAATTCTTATCTAAAAAAGATATTGAAGCTTTAATATTTTCAGGTGCGTTAGACTCATTTAACAAAACTAAAAAAGATATGGTTGAACAAACTAATGAAGAAGATATTATATTTAATAAGCATATGAAATTAAAATCTAGTAATATTGATTATGATTTTGATTATTTGCAAAAACAAGAACTTAATTATTTAGGTTATAATTTTAGATATAATTTATTTGTTAATAAATTTGATATTATTAAAAATAATAATTTAACTGAAATATCAAAATTAAGATTTAATGTTCCATCAGGTATATTAGTTAAATTTAGTGATATAAAAGAGATTAAAACAAAAAATAATGAGCTTATGTCACTTGGTGATATAGAAGATGATGTAAATAAATTAAAATATGTTATTTTCTCTAAACAATATATTAATTTAAATGTTAAGCCTAATAAAAACAATTTATTTATTTTATATGGTCAATTAAAAAAAGATAATAAAAATGAAGATAGTTTTTATATTGATAGTATGAGAATGATTGAATAAAAAAATCATTCTCTTTTTTATTGACAGTTTATTTATAAGTGCTATAATATAGTTGAACAGTTATTCAACTGTTTGATGCAAAGGAGACATGTAATATGACTAAAATGATAAGATTTAAAGGTATTGATTGTGCAAATTGTGCAGCTAAACTTGAAAAGAAAATAAATAAAATAAAAGGAGTAGAAGCAACAATTTCTTTTGTTTCAGGCAAGATGATGCTTGAATTAAGTGATGAAGCTTTATTTGAACAGGTTATTAATTTATGTAAAAAAGAAGAACCTGAATTTGAATATACAATTTAGTTATGACTAGAGAAAATAAAATTTTAATTATTAGATTAATAATATCATTAATATTTTGGACTACAGGAATTATATTACAATTTGGAATAGACTATAGTTTTACTATAGAGATGATTTATTTAGGATTGTTTATAATTGCGTATTTATTTGCTGGATATGATGTTTTATGGGGTGCTATAAAGCATATTATTAGCGGAGATTTTTTAGATGAATATTTCTTAATGTCTTTTGCTACAATAGGTGCTTTTGTAATAAGAATATTTGGAGATATTGAATATTTAGAAGCTGTCGCTGTTATGATATTTTTCCAAGTTGGAGAAGTATTCCAAGGAATTGCAGTTGAAAAGAGTAAAAATGCAATTATGAATACTATGAATTTATCTGTTACTAGATGTACATTATTAAATGGTGATGTAGTAGATCCATATGATGTAAAAATAGGTGATGTAATTGTAATTAAACCTGGTGAGATGGTTCCAATTGATGGTATTGCGATGACAAATGGAGTTATCAATCAAGCATCACTAACTGGCGAGGCTGTTGATATAGATATTTGTGAAAATGATATCGTATTATCAGGTTCTATTAATACAACTGTTCCTTTAAATATCAAAACTACAAAAATGTATTCTGATTCAACTGCTGCAAAAATTATTGATATGGTTGAAAATGCAACAATGCGTAAAGCAAAAAGTGAAAAATTCATTACTAAATTTTCTAGAATATATACACCAATAGTAGTATTATTTGCAATAATTCTTGCAATATTACCACCAGTAATTACTGGTTTTATAAATGGATTTAGTAAAGATGTTTTTAGTGGATATATATATGCTGCTTTAACTTGTTTAGTTGTTTCATGCCCTTGTGCTTTAGTTGTTTCAATTCCACTTACTTATTTTGCTGGAATTGGTGCGAATGCTAGAAAGAAAATTATTGTTAAAGGCGGAAATCATCTAGAAGATTTAGCTTTATGTGACACTATTATTTTAGATAAAACAGGCACTCTTACTAAAGCTAAATTTGAAGTTGTTGAAATTATAGGTGATGATAAGAATGAAATTATTAAAATTGCTAAAGGATTAGAAAAAAATTCAACTCATCCACTAGCTTCAGCAATAAATGAATATGATGGTGAATCATATGATTTTGAAATAGAAGAAACACCTGGTTTTGGTATTGTTGGTTTTAAGGATAATGATAAATATATTTGTGGATCTTTAAAATTATTAAAAAGACATAATATTGAAATTGAATCAATAGATTTAGCTGGTAGTATTTTATATATTGCTAAAAATGATAAATTTATTGGTGCGATTAGACTTGAGGATTCACCTAAGGATGAAGCCAAAGATAATATTTCAAAGCTTATTTCTATGGGTAAAAGAGTTATTGTTTTATCAGGTGATACCAAAAATAGTGTTGAATCTTTATGTAACAAATTAGGTATTACTGAGTATTATTATTCTTTATTACCACAAGACAAGGTAGCTAAAGTAGAAGAAATTATTAAATCAAAAAATACTGGTAAAATATTATTTGTTGGTGATGGAATTAATGACGCTCCAGTATTAGCTTTATCAGATATTGGTGTATCTATGGGTCAAATAGGTAGTGATTCAGCTATTGAAGCTTCAGATGTTGTTATTTTAAATGATAATTTAGATGCTTTACCTAATATGCTTAATATCAGTAAGAAGACTAGAAGAATTGTTATTGAGAACATAATATTTATCATAGCTATTAAAATTTTAATCTTAATTTTATGTGCTATTTCTAATCTTCCAGGCTTTGAAGAATTTAAAATGCCAATGTGGGTTGCTATATTTGGAGATGTTGGAGTTTGTGTTATTGCAATATTAAATTCTATGAGAGCTTTAAGAGTAAAAAACGACAAAATTAATAATGGCTAAAATAGGCCATATAAATACCTCTTTTTTGAGGTATTTTTTTATAAAAAATATAATTTAAATTTAATGAAAACATTATCATTGTATATTTGATTTTTTTTATGCTATAATGTTTGCGTATAAAAAGTTATAATTTATGGAGGATTATTGAAATTATGGCTAAGAAAATTGTTTCTGATTTAAATGTAAAAGGTAAAAAGGTTCTAATTAGAGTAGACTTCAACGTACCTATGAAGAATGGTGTTATTACTGATGATACTCGTGTACGTGCTGCATTACCTACAATTGAGTATGTTATTAATAATGGTGGTAAGGCAATCGTATTTTCTCACTTAGGACGTGTTAAGACAGCTGAAGATATCGCAAAGAATGATATCGCTCCTGTTGCTAAGAGATTAGAAGAATTAATTAAAAAACCTGTTAAATTTGTAAATGCTACACGTGGTAAGGAATTAGAAGATGCTGCTAACCAATTAAAAGAAGGCGAAATCTTAATGTTCCAAAACACTAGATATGAAGATTTCGATGTTAATGCAAATAAAGAAGTTAAGAAAGAATCAAAGAATGATGCTGAATTAGGTGCTTACTGGGCTAGTCTTGGTGATGTATTCGTTAATGATGCATTCGGTACTGCTCACCGTGCTGCAGCTTCAAATGTTGGTATTGCTGCTAATGTTAAGGAAACAGCTGCTGGTTATTTATTAGAAAAGGAAATTAAGTTTATCGGTGGCGCTGTTGATAATCCTGTTAGACCTTATGTTGCTATTTTAGGTGGTTCTAAGGTTTCTGATAAGATTGGTGTTATTGAAGCTTTATTAAACAAGGCTGATAAGGTTTTAGTTGGTGGAGCTATGATGTTCACATTCTTAAAGGCAGAAGGATACAATGTTGGTTCATCTCGTTGTGAAGAACAAGAATTCGTTGATTTAGCAAAGAATTTATTAGCTAAGGCAAATGGTAAGATTGTTTTACCAGTAGATGCAATAGTTAATACAGCATTTGAAGATATTCCTGGTGTTGCTAAAGATGTTGATAAATTTGATCAAGCTGATATGGGATTAGATATCGGACCTAAGACATTAAAGTTATTTGAAAAGGAATTAGCTGGTGCTAAGACTGTTGTATGGAATGGACCTATGGGTGTATTCGAAATGAAGAATTATGCTCAAGGTACAATCGGTGTATGTGATTTATTAGCTAAGCTTACAAAAGAAGGTGCTTCAACAATCATTGGTGGTGGTGATAGTGCTGCTGCAGCAGAACAATTAGGTTATGCTTCAAAGGTATCTCACATTTCTACTGGTGGTGGAGCTTCACTTGAATATCTAGAAGGTAAAGAATTACCTGGTATTGCTTGTGTTGATGAAAAGTAATCAATAATGGGAGGAAATTATTATGGAAAAGAGTATTGTTGTAAAAAGTACTGTTGGTTTACATGCAAGCTTAGCAGCTAAGGTTGTTCAAGCTGCTAGTAAATATTCAGTTGATATTAAATTACATTATCATGACAAGGTAATTGATGCTAAGTCTATTTTAGGCTTAATGTCTCTTGCTATTCCTAGTGGTGAAAATGTAGTTATTGAAGCTACTGGTGATCAAGCAGATGCTGCTATTGCTGATATTGCTTCAATTTTAGGTAAATAATAATTGAAAGTTGAGGATTTTTAAATGAGAAAACCAATTTTAGCCGGCAACTGGAAAATGAATAAAACTAGAGATGCCGCTATTCACTTTATATTAGAAGTTGAACCTAAATTACCAAAAGATAATGTAGATGTTATTGTTTGTGCACCTGCTATTTTATTACGTGATTTAGTTAAAAGAAGTGAAGTAATAAAGGTTGGTGCTCAAAACATGAATGAGCATGACTCTGGTGCTTATACTGGTGAAATCTCTCCTGTGATGCTTAAGGATACTAAAGTTGAATATGTTATTTTAGGTCATAGCGAAAGAAGAGCTTATTATAATGAAACAGATGCTACTGTTAATGCTAAGATAAAAAAAGCACTAGAATTTGAATTAAAGCCAATTGTATGTGTTGGTGAAACTTTAGAACAAAGAGAAGCTGGTAAGACAAATGATGTTTTATCAAATCAAATTAAAAAAGCATTTGATGGTGTTACAATTGAAAATCCTGAAAATGTAATTATCGCTTATGAACCAATTTGGGCAATTGGTACTGGTAAGAGTGCAACATCTAAAGAAGCTCAAGATTCATGTAAATATATTAGAGAATTATTAACTAATATTTTTGGAGAAAACATTTCATCAAAGATTCGTATTCTTTATGGTGGTTCAATTAATGTTAAGAATTTCAAAGACATTATTTCACAAGAAGATATTGATGGCGGTTTAGTTGGTGGTTCATCTTTAAAAGAAGATGATTTTGTTGAGCTTACTAAGGATTGCTTATATTAATAATTTTTAAAAAATATAATTAATGATACTAAGTTTTATTAGTATCATTTTTTGCTAAAATCGAGGTGAATTATTATGAAAACATTTAAGTCAAATAGCCAAGAAGAAACTATTGAAATAGGACAAAAAATTGGTAATTTATTAAATCCTGGTGATACTGTATTACTTGTTGGTGATTTATCTGCAGGTAAGACTACAATTACTAAAGGTATTGGTAAAGCTTTAGGTGTAACAAAAATAATTAATTCACCAACATTTACAATAGTTAAGGATTATATTGGTTCTAAATGTGGTTTATATCATTTAGATTTATATAGACTTAATGGTTTAAATAATGATTTTGATTTAGAAGAATATATTGATTCTGATAGAGTTTGCGTTATTGAGTGGCCTCATCAAATTGATGAAATATTACCTGATGAATATTTAGAAATCAATCTTAAAAGAATAGATGAGAATCAAAGAATAATAGAAATTAATGGTGTTGGTAGATATAAGAAATTAGAGGAGGCATTATAATGTATTCTTTAATAATAGATTCAGCTACTAAGGTTTTATATATTTCTTTAGTAGAAAACAATAAAAAGATTTTAGATGAATATTATATTGAAGGTAATAAGGATCATGCTAAAAATATAGTATCTAAGGTTGATGAAATATTAAAAAATAATAAGCTTACAACAAACGACTTAAATGAAGTTGTTGTTGGTGTTGGACCTGGTTCTTATACAGGAGTAAGAATGGGTGTAACAGTTGGTAAAATGCTTGCTGTATTTTTGAATATTCCACTTTATAAAATATCTACTTTGAAGTTGATGGCATCAGCTTATGAAGGTATTGTTTTAACATCAATTGATGCGAGACGAGGTAATTCATTCGGAGCCATTATTGATACTATTAATGATAAATATAAGCTAGAAGAAGGAATGTATGAAACAAATAATCTACTTAATATGGATTATGAGTTTAATGTTTCTGATTCAATTAATAAGGTAAATCCTTTTTATGCTTTAAAAGCTAAAGAAATAGTAAAAGAGCCTCATTTACTTGTTCCTAATTATTTAAGAGAAACTGAGGCCGAAAGAAATATTCATGATTAGGAAATACGAAAAAAAGGACATAGATGAGATAGTTAATCTTGAAAATAAGGTATTAGGTGAAACATTAGGAGCTGAGATGTTTAACAAATCCTTATATTTGAGTATGGCTCATTATTATGTATATGAAGAAAATAAAAAAATATTAGGATATATTTCAACATCTTTTGATGGTGAAATTATAGAAATATTGAATTTATGTGTTGATAATTCATATCAATCTAAAGGTATAGGCTCTAAATTATTTGGATATGCCTTAATAGATTTATATAAAAAAGGTGCTAAATCAGCTATATTAGAGGTTAGAGAATCTAATTATGGTGCGATAAGATTTTATACTAGATTTGGGTTTAAAAAGATTTCCGTTAGAAAATCTTATTATAAAAATGGAGACACTGCTTTAGTTTTTCAAAAAGAATTTGAATCTATGTTTGATTTTGAGAATAACTATTTGAGTGAATTCACAAACATTGAATATTTTGATGATTATATTTCTTATAATGATGATATTCAAAAGGATAAATATTCTAATAATTTTTATTTTTTAAAAAATCAGAATAAAGTAAAAAGTTTAATCAAAAAATTATCAAAAGAAAATAAAAGAAATTATTTAGATTTCGATAGTAGCTTTTTATTAGATGAATATTTACCTGACTTTGAAAAAACACATGAAATAAGAATGTTTAATTTTACTAATTTAGTTAAATTAGATTATAGGATTGGTGAAGTTAAGCAAATTGATTCAAAAATCAAGGATGAGTTTGAAAAGCTTATTTATAATGATGATTTAAGATATGGTGAAAGATATGCTTTAGGTAATAGTAAAAGATTAGCTGATATTGTTACATCAAATGATAATTTTAAAGCATATGGAATATATGATGGTAATAAGATTGTTGGATCTTTATATGTTTATATAAATAAAGAAATGGCAAAGATTGAAGATTTCTTTATTATAGAAGAATATCAAAAGAAGGGCTATGGAATAAGCTTATTAACTACTGTTATTGATATTTTAAAGAAATATGGTGTTCATGATTTAAGTATTACAGCTGATTTTGATGATACACCTAAAAAGATTTATGAAAGATTAGGTTTTGTTACTATATTAGATAATTATAATTATCATAAGGAGCAATAAATATGGAAAAGACTAATGTAATGAGAATATTAGATCAAAAGAAAATAAAATATCAAACATATGAATATCCACATGAGGATGGAGTATGTGTTGATGGTGAGGCTGTTGCTAAATTATTAAATGAAGATCCTAATAAGGTTTTCAAAACATTAGTTTGTGTTGATAACACTAAGCATTATTATGTTTGTGTTATTCCTGTTTTAAATGAATTAGATTTGAAAAAAGCTGCTAAAGCTTTTTCAGTTAAATCACTTGATATGATAGCTGTAAAAGAATTATTACCTATAACAGGCTATATTAGAGGAGGATGTTCACCAATTGGTATGAAGAAGCAATTTCCTACTATTATAGATAAAAGCGGATTAAATTATGATAATATTATTTTTTCTGCGGGAAAAATAGGATATCAGGTTGAAATGAATCCTAAGGATTTAGAAAAAATAATTAGAGTTAAGTTTGAAAGTATTACAAGAGGTGAGTAATATGCTAGTTTTAGGAGTAGAATCTAGCTGTGATGAAACTTCAGTTTCTATTGTTAGAGATGGGAAAGAAGTATTATCTAATGTTATAAATTCACAAATTAAAATACATGAAAAATTTGGTGGTGTTGTCCCTGAGGTAGCATCTCGTCACCATGTTTACCAGGTAACAATGGTTTTTGAAGAGGCTTTTAAGGTTGCCAATGTAAAGCCAGAGGATATTGATTTAGTTGCTGTAACATATGGACCTGGACTAATTGGTTCTTTATTAGTTGGATTAAATGCTGCAAAAACATTTGCGATGATGTATAATAAGCCAATTATTGGTGTACATCATTTAGCTGGTCATATTTATGCAAATGCAATTGAGCATGATATGAAATTTCCTGCAATAGCACTTTTAGTTTCTGGTGGTAATACTGAATTAATTTATATGCCTGATCATTTTAATTTTCAAATAGTTGGTGAAACATTAGATGATGCAGTAGGTGAGGCATATGATAAAGTTGCACGTGTTGTTGGACTTCCTTATCCAGGTGGTCCTCATGTAGATAGATTAGCTCATGAAGGTAAGGATACATATCATTTACCTAGAGTTTATTTAGATGATGGTAGTTATAATTTTTCTTTTTCTGGATTAAAAAGTGCTGTAATTAATTTGCATCATAATGCAGAACAAAGAAAAGAAGAGATTAATATTAATGATTTATGTAGATCTTTCCAAGATAGCGTTACTGAGGTTTTAGTTAGAAAAACATTAAAATTAGCTAAAGAAAAGAATGTTAAAAACATTATTGTTGCTGGAGGCGTTTCAGCAAACAAAGGATTAAAGGAAAGATTTATGGAAGAAGGAAAGGATTTCAATATATCTATTCCTTCAATTAAATATTGTACAGATAATGCAGCGATGATAGCAGTTGCTGGATATTATCAAAATAAAGTATTTCCTAATAAATATGATGATTTATCTTTGAATGCTTTAGCATCACTTGATTTAGAGGATACTTATAAAAATAAATAATTGGTTTAAATTTAATGTTTATTATTATATAATAAAATAGATTATTATGAGGTGATTAATTATGGCTGAAATAAATAATTTTATAAAGACTATAATGGAAAATGATTTAAGAGAAGGTAAGGTAGACGCAATCGCTACAAGATTCCCTCCTGAGCCTAATGCTTATTTACATATAGGTCATGCAAGAGCTATTATTACTAATTTTGAGCTTGCAAAAGCATTTAATGGTACAACTAACTTAAGATTTGATGATACAAATCCAGCAAAAGAAGATAAAGAGTTTGTTGAAGGTATTATTGAAGATTTAAAATGGTTAGGATATACACCAACAAATGTTTTTTATGGTTCTGATTATTTTGAAAAAACATATGAGAAGGCTATATTATTAATAAAGAAGGGTTTAGCTTATGTTGATGATTTATCTCAAGAAGAAATGAGTAAATATAGAGGAACATTAACTGAACCTGGTAAGAATTCACCTTATAGAGATAGATCAGTTGAAGAAAACTTAAAGCTTTTTGAAGAAATGAAAAATGGTAAATATAAGGATGGAGAAAAAACATTAAGAGCTAAGATTGATATGGCTAGTCCTAATATCAATATGAGAGACCCAGCAATGTATAGAATTTTACATTTAAATCATCATAGACAAGGTACTAAATGGTGTATTTATCCAATGTATGACTTTGCTCATCCACTTCAAGATTCATTTGAAGGAATTACTCATTCATTATGTTCACTTGAATATGATAATCATAGAGTATTATATGATTGGTTTATTGAAAAGTGTGAAATGGAGCATGTTCCACATCAATATGAATTTGGTAGATTAAATATCACAAATACTATTATGTCAAAAAGATATTTAAGAGCTTTAGTTGATGCGGCTAAGGTATCTGGATATGATGATCCTAGAATGCCAACTTTATGTGGATTAAGAAGAAGAGGATTTACTCCTGATTCTATTAGAAACTTTATTTTATCAACAGGATTATCTAGAGTTAATTCAACAGTTTCGGCTGATAGCTTAGATGAAGAATTAAGAAATGATTTAAAGCTAAAGGCTATTAGACCTAATGCTATTATTAATCCTGTTAAGGTTATAATTGATAATTATCCTGATGATTTAATTGAAGAATTAGACTGTCCTAACAACCAAGAGGTTGAAGAAATGGGTAATCGTAAGATAACATTCTCAAAAGAAGTTTATATTGAACGTGAGGATTTTATTGAAGAAAAACCTAATAAAAAATGGAAGAGATTAGCTTTAGGTGTTGAAGTAAGATTAATGCATGCTTATTTTATTACTGCAACTTCAGTTGAAAAGGATAAGGATGGAAATATTACATTAATTCATGCAACATATGATCCTAAAACTAAGTCAGGTTCAGGATTTGATGAAAGAAAGCCTAATGGTAATATTCATTTTGTTAATGCTAAAACTGCTATACCTGCAGAATTTAGATTATTTGAACCATTAATGCTTGATGAAACAGAAGAAAACAAGGATTTAGATTTCATGGAAAGATTAAATCCAAATTCTATTACAATTATGAATGGTTTTGTTGAAGAAAGCTTAAAGGATACCAAGCCTTTAGATCATTATCAATTTATAAGAAATGGTTATTATGTAACTGACAAGGATTCTACTAAAGATAAATTAGTATTTAATAGAACTTGTGGTTTAAAATCATCATTTAAATTATAATATAAGGACTCCTCTTGGAGCCCTTATTTTAAAGAGGAGATTATATTATGTTAAAAACAGTAAATTTAGGAATTCAATATGGTTCAAGAAAGCTTTTTGAACATGTAGATTTAACTTTTTCAAAGGGTAATTGTTATGGTATTATCGGTGCGAATGGTGCTGGTAAATCAACTTTCTTGAAGGTATTATCTGGTGAAATTGATTCAACTACTGGTGAAGTAATTATTGATAAGGGAGAAAGAATGTCTACACTTAAGCAGGACCAAAATGCTTATAATGATAAAACAGTAATAGAAACAGTTTTATTAGGACATAAAAGATTAATTGAAGTAAGAGACGAAAAGGATGCTTTATATCAAAAGGATCCATTCACTGATGAAGATGGTATTAAGGCCGCTGAGCTTGAAGGTGAATTTGCTGAGCTTGGTGGATGGGAAGCCGAATCAGACGCAGAATCATTACTTGCTGGTTTAGGTGTGCCTAGTGATTGTTATTATTCATTAATGGGTGATTTGGATGCTAAATTAAAAATTAAAGTATTATTAGCTCAAAGCTTATTTGGTAATCCTGATATTTTATTATTAGATGAGCCAACAAATAACCTAGATTATAAATCTACTAGATGGTTAGAAAACTTCTTATTAAATTTTGAAAATACTGTTTTAATTGTTTCACATGATAGACATTTTTTGAATAATGTTTGTACACATATATGTGATGTTGATTATGGTAAGATTAAATTATATGTAGGTAATTATGAATTCTGGTATGAATCTAGTCAATTAGCTTTAAAACAAGCTAAAGATCAAAATAAGAAGGCTTTAGATAAGGTTAAAGAATTACAAGAATTCATTGCTAGATTTAGTGCTAACAAATCTAAATCTCGTCAAGCAACATCAAGAAAGAAATTATTGGAAAAAATTGATATTAACAATATCGAACCATCTTCAAGAAGATATCCATTCATTGGATTTAAGCCTAGTAGAGAAGTTGGTAATGATATTTTAATGGTTGAAAATTTAACTAAGCCAGGTGTATTTAAGAATTTATCATTTACAGTAAATAAAAATGATAAGATTGCATTCTTAGCTGAATCATCTGTTCAAATAACTACTTTATTCAATATCTTAAGTGGTAAGGATACTGATTTTACAGGTAAATTTAAATGGGGTATCACAACTAATGTTGGATATTTAATGCAAGATAATAAAGAATATTTTAATAAAGATTTAAATCTAGTTGATTGGTTAAGACAATATTCAAAGGATGATCAAACTGAAACATTTATTAGAGGCTGGTTAGGTAGAATGTTATTTAGTGGTGAAGAATCATTAAAGAAATGTAATGTTTTATCTGGTGGTGAGCGTGTTAGATGTATGTTTGCTAAATTAATGTTAGAATCTCCAAATGTTTTAGTATTTGAAGATCCTACAAACCATTTAGATTTGGAATCTATTACAGCTTTAAATGAAGGTATGAAGATGTATAAAGGTAACATTTTATTCTCATCTCATGATGCTGAATTACTTGAAACTGTTGCCAATAGAATCATTTCATTCAATAAGGATGGTTCATATATTGATAAGGTTACAACTTACGAAGAATTCTTAGGTGATGATTAATGGATTTATTTGAAGGACTAAACGAATCTCAACAAGAGGCAGTTAGAACAACTGAAGGTCCTGTAATGGTTATGGCTGGTGCTGGTTCAGGTAAAACAAAGGTATTAACAACAAGAATATCTTATATAGTTCATGAGCTTGGTGTTAACCCATATAATATATTAGCTGTAACATTTACAAATAAAGCAACTAATGAAATGAAAGAAAGAATAGGTAAGGTATTAGATATTGATACTAAACATTTATGGATTTCTACATTTCATGCCTTTTGTGTAAGAATATTAAGAAATGGAATTGAATATTTAGATGGTTATTCTAAAGGCTTTCAAATAATTGATGATGAGGATCAGCTTAAAATAATCAAAGATTTATGCGAAAAATATGAAATCAATTCGAAGCCAAGAGAATTACAAAGATATATTTCTAAGGATAAGAACAATACTGAATATGAAATATATAGTCCAGAATTAAAAAAGAATTATAATATTATTTCAAATTATTATGAGAAATATTTAAAAGATAACAATTTATTTGATTTTGATGATTTAATAATTAAAACAATAGAATTATTTAAAAATAATCCTAAAGTATTAGAAAAATATCAAGATAAATTCCAATATATATTAGTTGATGAATTTCAAGATACAAATACATTACAATATAATTTAATGTTTATGTTATCTATAAGATATCAAAATATATTTGTTGTTGGTGATGATTATCAATCAATTTATTCTTTTAGAGGAGCTAAAATAGAAAATATAAAAAGATTTCAAAATGATTTTATAGCTCATAAATTAATTAAATTAGAAAAGAATTATCGCTCTACAACTGAAATATTAAATTTAGCTAACGATAGTATAAAAAATAATCCTAATCAAATTAAAAAGACTTTAGTATCAAATGACAAAAGTGGTAATAAGCCTATTTATTTTGAGGCTGAATATGAACCATATGAATTAAGCTATATATTAAGTAGAATAAAAAAACTTCATAAGGAAGGAATCCCTTATGATGAAATGGCTATTTTATATAGATCTAATTATTTATCAAGATTATATGAAAATATGCTTATTAAAGAGAAAATACCATATGTTATTTATGGTGGCTTATCTTTCTTCCAAAGAAAAGAAGTTAAAGATATATTAGCTTATTTAAGATTAATAATTAATTATAATGATGATTTTTCTTTTAGAAGAATAATTAATGAACCTAAAAGAAAAATAGGTGATGTTACTATATCTAAACTTGAAACTATTTCTTTAGAAAAGAATACATCATTATTTAATGCTATACCTTATTATGAAGGTAGTGCAAAGAATAATTTAATTAGATTCAAAGAAATGATTGAAGCTATTACTAACCAAATTGATAATGTTAAATTAGTCGATTTAGTTGATATTGTTGTTAAAGAAACATTATATGAAGAAGAATTAAAGAAAACATATGATCAAGAAGAATATGTTGATAGATTCAATAACATTAAAGAATTAAAAACGCCTTTGATGGACGCTGATAATGAATATGCTGGAACTAATTTAGAAAAGCTTGAAGCTTTTTTACAGGATGTATCATTAATGACTAATAATGATAAGACAAACCCTAAAGATCAAATTATTCTTTCTACATATCATCAAGTTAAAGGACTTGAATTCAATACTGTATTTATGGTTGCAATGAATGAAGGCATATTTCCTTCAGATAATTGCACAACAGAAAAAGAAATAGAAGAGGAAAGAAGAATTTGTTATGTTGGTATAACCAGAGCAAAGGAGCATTTATATTTAACTTCTTCTAAAAATAGAACTAGATTTGGATATAGTGATATTTATAGAACATCAACATTTATAGATGAAATGAATAAAAAGCTTTATATTCATAAAACTAGTGAAGGTCTTATTGAAAAGAAAGAAGCTAAATTAAAAGAAAAAAGAGTAATCAAGCCTATTATAAAAAAAGAGGAAAAGAAAAATGAATCTCCTTACAAGGCTGGAATTAAAGTTAGACATAAAATTTTTGGAGATGGAATAGTAATAAGCGTTGTTGGTGATACAATTACAATAGCTTTTCCACATCCAACTGGTGTTAGAAGATTATCTTTATCATATGTTGAGCTTGAAATAATATAAATATATACAATAAGAGGAATATAATATTCCTTTTTTTGTTTTTTATGAGCGGTTACACAATATTCGGTGTTTCATTTTATAATAATTGACATTTTTTAAAAATTAATAATAAAAAAATATTGTTATAATGGAGCCATTATTCGGTATAACGGTTATCGGTGTATCGCTTATAATAAAAAATGTTTAAAAAAACATCATTTTCTTATTGACAGTAGTTTTATTTTTGTTATAATTAAAACGCTGTTTTGAAAATATGTGCAAAAATGCACTTTCATATATTGACAGTTTTGTTATTTAGACAAATGAAAGGAGAAAATCATTTATGCCAACTATTGAACAATTAGTACGTAATGGAAGAAAGGATAAAACTACAAAGAGTAAGTCACCAAGCTTAGGAATTGGTTTTAATACTCTTGAAAAGAAATATACTAAGCTTCCATCACCACAAAAGCGTGGTGTATGTACACGTGTTACTACAATGACACCAAAGAAGCCAAACTCAGCCATGAGAAAGTATGCCAGAGTTCGTCTAACAAATGGTATTGAAGTTACAGCTTACATTCCAGGAGTAGGTCACTCATTACAAGAGCACAGTACAGTACTTATTCGTGGTGGACGTGTTAAGGATTTACCCGGTGTTCGTTACCATATCATCCGTGGTGCATTAGATACTACAGGTGTTGCTAACAGAATGCAAGGTCGTTCTAAATACGGCGCTAAAAAAGCAAAAGCTGCTAAGAAGTAATTATTAAAATAAAAAATTCAAATTTAAAGGAGGAATCACATCATGCCTCGTAAGGGACATATTGTTAAAAGAGACGTGCTTCCAGATCCAATATATAATTCAAAGGTAGTTACAAGAACTATCAATGCAATTATGTTAGATGGTAAGAAGGGTACAGCACAAACAATTTTATATAGTGCTCTTGATATTGTAAAAGAAACTACAGGTCAAGATCCACTTGAAGTATTTACAAAAGCATTAGAAAACATCAGCCCAGTTCTTGAAGTTAAGAGCCGTCGTATCGGTGGACAAAACTATCAAGTTCCAGTTGAAGTTAGACCTGATAGAAAGCAAACATTAGCTTTAAGATGGTTAGTTAAATATTCACGTCTTAGAAAAGAAAAGACAATGGATGAAAAGTTAGCAAAGGAAATTATTGATGCTTCAAACGGCTTAGGTGCTGCATGCAAGAAGCGTGAAGAAGTACATAAGATGGCAGAAGCTAATAAGGCATTTGCACATTATCGCTGGTAATTTTTTTTAGGAGAGAAAACTACTATGGCAAGAGAATATACATTAGAAAAAACTCGTAATATAGGTATCATGGCTCACATTGATGCTGGTAAAACAACAACAACTGAGCGTATCTTATTCCATACAAAGAAAATCCATAAGATTGGTGAAACACATGATGGTGCTTCTCAAATGGACTGGATGGAACAAGAAAAGGAACGTGGTATCACTATTACGTCAGCTGCAACAACAGCAATTTGGAAAGGTTACAGAGTAAATATCATTGATACTCCAGGTCACGTTGACTTCACTGTTGAAGTTTCTAGATCTTTAAGAGTTCTAGATGGTGCCGTTACAGTATTAGATGGTCAAGCTGGTGTTGAACCTCAAACAGAAACTGTTTGGCGTCAAGCAACAGATTACAATGTACCAAGAATTGTATTTGTTAATAAGATGGATAAGATTGGTGCAGATTTCGAATATTCTGTAAATACAATCCATGACAGATTAGGTGCAACTGCAGCAGCTGTTCAATGGCCAATTGGTGCAGAAGACCAATTTAAGGGTGCTGTTGATTTAATTGAAATGAAGGCTTACGTTTATGACGGAGGTCCTGAAGAAAACTATACTGTTACAGATATTCCAGCTGATTTAGTTGATATTTGTAATGAAAAAAGAGAATTATTATTAGATACTATTTCTCAATATGATGATGATTTAGCTATGATGTATCTTGAGGGTGAAGATATCCCTGCAGATATGATTAAGAGTGTAATTCGTAAGGCAGTATTAGCTGTAGAATTCTTCCCAGTTCTATGCGGTTCAGCATTCAAGAACATGGGTGTTAAGAGAGTTCTTGATTACGTAATTGATTTCTTACCTTCTCCAGTAGATGTTGGAGCAATTAAGGGTGAAGACGCTGATGGTAATGAAGTTGATATTCATCCAACTGATGATGGTGAATTCGCTGCATTAGCATTCAAGGTTATGACTGACCCATTCGTAGGTAAGTTAACATTCTTCAGAGTATATCAAGGTACTATTACATCTGGATCATATGTTAAAAATACAACAAAGAATGTTAAAGAACGTTTAGGTCGTATCATGCAAATGCATGCTAACCACCGTGAAGAAATTAAAGAAGTTTATGCTGGTGATATCGCTGCAGCTATCGGTTTCAAGGCTACTACAACAGGTGATACTTTAACTAGTGAAAAGGGAACAGTTATTCTTGAAAAGATGGTTTTCCCTGAACCAGTTATCTCAGTTGCTGTTGAACCTAAGACTAAAGCCGACCAAGATAAGATGACTCAAGCTTTAATTAAGCTTGCTGAAGAAGATCCAACATTCCGTACTTATACAAATGTTGAAACTGGTGAAACAATTATTTCTGGTATGGGTGAATTACACCTTGATATCATTGTTGACCGTATGAAGAGAG
>CAMJOZ010000010.1 GCA_946407635.1 uncultured Caryophanales bacterium | reverse complement strand
ATATCCAAGAAAGACATATCGAAATTTCTAATTTCTGATTGTGTCTTATTTAAAACAGTTTTTTGACCACCTTTAATTCTGGCTAATACATATTTACCAAAAGGGTCTTCTAGTGTGTTATTTTCTAAAGATGAATATATCTTAGAATAATAATTTTCAAGTTCGTTATTATTAAAATCATCTTTTGCCATAAAATCACACTCATTTCATCTTTTATTATTAGAATTAAGCTAATTTCTTTAAATCTTGAATAAATCCTTTTGAAACCAAGAATTGATCTTTACCAAATAATTTATCTAATAATAAAGTTAATTCATCTAATTCTTTCTTTAAGAAAGTTAAGTTTAACATTTCAAATTTTCTTAAAATCTTAAATGTTAACATATAATCCAAACCATCAAATTCACTAAATCCGCAAGCCATATAAACTGGTACGAATAATTTGATTTGTTTCATAATACGGTTACCAAATGCAATCTTGAATTTTTCTTGAATAAATTCATCAAGTTCAGAGAATGCTTGACTTGACATTTCTGATAATTGGAAACCATTTTGATATCTTTTGAATAAGTCATCTAAATACTCAAATGTCATTGAGATATTGTCTGTATAAGGAGCATCTATAAAGTCAGCCTTTTTATTAATAGCAATCGCAACAGCACGGTCGTAAACCTTATCTGTAATTGTGAATGTAGAGTCATCCTTGTTGGCTGTACCAATGAACCATAAGTTTTGTGGAATCAAAATCTTACCATTAATTAAGTTCTTAGGGTCTGTAGATTCAGAAATAGGAACTATATCAATTTTCCATTCATTTGGATCTGGCATTTCCATTACTGATAAGAATTCAGCGAAATAATACTCGATACGTGCTAAGTTCATTTCATCTAGTACTATTAAGTTAATAGTATCAGAATATGAAGCAGCATATACAGCTTTTAAGAAGTCTGTTTCATTGAAACGTTTAGTAAATTCGTTTAAGTAACCTAATAATTCAGCTCTATCACGCCAAGATGGTTGAACTGAAATAATAGCTGTATCATTATTGAAGAATTTACCCATAGCGTAAGGTAATGATGTTTTACCTGTACCTGAAATACCTTCTAGAATTAATACTTTAGATGTTGCTAAACCAGCAAACCATCTAGCTATAATATCTCTTGTATAGAAAAGCTTTAATTGACTTGCTGAATAATTAATAAATCTATCTACTAAGTCGGCTAAATCTAACATATCAGTTTGGTTCATAACTGTAATTCTAGGATTTTCAGCAGCTAATTGGTCAACTTGAATAAGTTTAGAGAATCTTGATTCATTTTCAGCCTTTTTCTTACCAGATTGACCTTCATAATCAACTACACCTTGAGTACCAGCACCAATTTGTGATACACGCATTGCTAAAATCTTATTCTTTTCGTCAATTAATTCAACAACCTTTTGGTTTAATAATGAAACTTCTTCAACTAATACATCTTTGTCTACCTCACGTCTAACAAAACGAACATAACGTTTAATTAGTTGGAACAACAAGACAACGAGTAATGCTATAAAACCAACATTAATGATTAGAACTAAAATGAAAGCTATATAGTCAAATGCATTCCAATCTCCGATGGCGTTACCTAATGTATCGAAATATCCACCGGCATCGAACCAGTCTCCTTTAAAGATTTTTACGATTATGGTAATATGCATTACAAACCAATCACATATATTCTTCCATAAGTCTTGCAAGAATTGAACATAAAATTGTGCAAATCCAGCCATATCATCAACTCCTTATTTACTAATTAATGATTTATTTTATTCTGAAGCTTTTTCTTCAGATTTTTCTTCGTTATTATTTTCAACTACTTCTTCATTAGAATCATTAGATTCTACTTTTTCTTCTAAAACAACAGGTTCATCCTTTTGTTCTTCTTTTATTTCTTCTTGAGGTTCTTCTTGAACTTCATTATTTTCTACTGATTCAGTTTCTTTAACTTCCTCAGGTTTATTTTCTTCAGCCTTAGGAGCTAAACCTTGAGCTTGAAGCTCAGCTAACAATTCAGCTCTTAGTTTTTCTTTTTCTTCTTCAAGCATCTTTTGTCTATCTTCTTCAGTAACTTGACCATTATTTAAACCTAACTTTTCTTTACGATAAGCTAGAATATTTTTAATTACTAAGAAAATTTCAAATGCTAATAATAAAGCAACTGGGAATACAAATATCCATAACCAACTACTTTGAATCCATTTAAAGAATGCAGCTCCACCCTTATTAACAGATGTTACAATACCTTTGATTCTATCTATAGAAACATTTTGAACTGTTCCTCTAGATTCCATTTCATACTTTATTTTTTCATCAGTAACTTTATCATATTGTTGATCATAGTAATAATAATCACCTTCAGCTATTACATAATCAACATTATTTGATGAATCTTTATGTATTACAACAATTCTATGGGTATTTAACCAACCTTTTTCACCTGTCTGTGGATCTTTAATATCAGGATCATAGAATACTATTACATCACCGACTTTTAAATCATTGGCATTAGATTTACTAAATGTTTTAGCATGTAATAAATCAGCAGTTGTAAAACCATCTTTTATATTATAATTTTTAAATAATTCATCTGATTTTAAATTACCATTAGCATCATAGTGACTCATAGATGGAGATTTAACAGTTAAAATACCACTACCAAATAAGTTAGGGAAATCTTGTCTACCATTTCCACCTCTTATATTCATTAATGAAAATAGGAATAAAGCAATAATTAAAGCATAAAAGACAACGTTACCAGCAATTTTTAATCCAAAAATTACTTTTTGTTTTGTTGTTTTCGGTTCTTTATTCTTTTTTTCTTCATCAGTTACTACTTCAGTTTTAACTTCTTCCATAGAAACACCTCGTACTTTCTATTTTAAAATTAAAATATACTCTTAATAAATTTTAACATATTTAAATATTAAAGTAAATATTTATAATTATATATAATTATACATAAATATAAATTAAAAAATTAAAAGTGTCATTGTTAATAACACATGACACTTTATTAACTATTAGTTATCGTTAGGGTTCTTTGTTGAGAATTCAAGATTAACATTAACAGTTTTATTATCAACAGCCATATAACAATCTGAATCCCATCCTTCAAACCAGAAACAGAATGTAAATTTAACCATCTTTGATGTTGTAACTCCGCATGATGTATCAATTATATGGTTAATGTCACCATCATCAGCAAATATTAAATCACCACGATTTAACATTTCATTTGTAACTACGCCAACAGGACTTTTCATCAAATTATTATGATACAATTGAGCATAATTATAATCATCAGGTAATATTCCACCAAAATCATATACACCAGTTTCTGAATTATATGTTGGATAACATTTATCATATTCATACTTATTAGTTGCTGGATTCTTATATGGGGTTCCGTTTTGATAAATATGTAAATCTTCAATATTGTTTGCATATAGATATTGATCAACTTGATACTTATCAACTACAGTATATCTTTGAACAGATAACCTGCAAGCTGAAGACGGATCCATATATAACTTATTCTCTCCGATTAATGTTCCCAAAGGTAAACTATTAATAACATCAGGATTACCTAAATAAGTTTGACCAGCAGGATTTGTACTAGGGAACTTAATATCAATCATAGGTGTAAAAGATACAACATCACTAGATAAAACATGATTTCTTAAATATAAATCCAAAGCAAGAGTTGCTTCATAATCAGTTTCAGAACCAATTTTGAAAATACTAATGTATAAATCAAACTTAAAATAATTATTTGTTCGTACACCACCCATATCAGTGAATCTATCAAAATAACGATCATCATATTGACTTATATGTGCTGTACATTGGTTCATTCTATGTCTTCTAAAAACTTCATTAACCTTATTTTCTGTATCCAATTCAGATACATCATACATTTCTGTATTCATTAAAATCTGTTTTTTTAATTCAATTAGATCTATTGTATCTGAAAAAGTATTTTCTTCGCCTGTCAAAGACATTTCAATACCATAATCAGAATCATCTTCAGTAGCTTCTTTTACATTAATGGTAAATTGATCAAGTGTCGAATTAGATAATAGGCCGACCCAAGCATATGTTGTTGCGACCATTGTTAATAATGATAATCCAACCATAAGAATACTCATAGTAAACTTATTAAAGTATTTCTTCAACTTAAGTCTCCTCCTTATCTAAGAAATTTTTATTAAATACTCATATTTACTTTAGATACTAAACGACTATGCTATAGAGTATTATAGCAGCTACGTAACCTGAAATAACACAATACTATAGCACTAGAATAATATCTCATAAATCAATATCAATAATTGAATATAGATGGGTTTTATATAATTACTAATAAATAATTTATTAGTCATTTAGTATGTTAAAGTAAACATAATTATAATTAAGGGAATAGGGAAATCCCTATCCCCTTAAAATGAATAATTGTTTAATCAATAGTAATTTACAGTCAATTTTTATGGATTAGTTTGTTGATTGTTTTGCTCTTTATAAACTGTAAACTTCAAATTGAAATTGAAAGTTTGATTAATACATGAATCCCAACAATCCTTGTCAGCACCTTCAAGCCAAATTCTAAATGAAACTAATACATCTTCATCAGCCTTAACTGCAAAATTAGACCATGCATCCTTTTCGCCTGTATATATAGCACCAGAAACATCTTTTGAAACACCAGTTTCAGCAGTTGTATTATATGCTACAGCATTCTTCATGTTCTTATAGTAAACATTAGCATCTCCACCTGTTGCAAATTTTGTTGCATCAGTAGTATATTTTCCATTCAATTCAGGAGTTTTTGCCATTTCAGCTACCTTATATACTTCTGTAACTGCAGTAGGGTATGAAACTGCTGATTTCTTAGTAATTTCCATACGTAATGCTTGAATAGCATCAACTGTAAATGAATCACCAGATTTAACAGGATTATTTTCACCAGCCTTCTTTGTTGGTAAACCAGTAGGGTTATAAGCAGTTTGAGTTTTTAAATTTTCTGCTGTAGTTACATTTTCAATACCAAATTCAGGTACAATAGTAGCATCTTTTGAATTTTTAATCCAAACCTTAAATTCAATGAATCTTGGTGTAGTATTTGTTGTACCATCTGCATTCATCCAAGTTTCAGTTTGAGCTTCAATATTTTTAGATTGAGGATTTAAAGCTTCTGCCAAGAATAAACCATCAGATGTGCCATCTGTTGCAGTATATGCTGTTCTATCAGCAGCTGCATCTAAGCTTACTGATGGACCATAAGATGATGGTGAATCAGTACCATTTTCTCCAACTAAGTTACCAGCGATAACTAAGTTAGCTCCAACTTCTGTACCAGCTGTTGCACCAGTAACGCCATCCATAGCAACGTTATCGTTTGATACGTACCATGCATATGTTGATGTACCTAATGTAGCTGCTGTAGCTGCTAAAGCTGCACCAGCGATTGCGATTTTTGATAAACCTTTAAATTTCATAATTTTTTCTCCTTTTTAAATTTTATTATAATATTTTAAATTCATAAACGTATTCATCATCTAACTAATTAATTTTTTTAGATCCGAATGATAAGCCTACACTTATATTATTAGTTAACCCATCGAAGCAATCGGCGTCCCAACCTTCTAACCAAAATCTAAATGTAACTTTCTTAGCATCTTCTCCACTTGATAATGTTGTAATCTTATCATAGATTAGATTCCCAGCATCATCTTTGTTTGTTAGAGACTTAATAGTTGTTGGCAAAGACTCATAATCAGGTAATCTACTAGTTAGCGGAGCCTTTGTTTTTAATCTATTATAATAAGTATACATCGCATTACAATTTGATGAATATAAGTAATACTTTTCACTGTAAGGTGATGTAGACTCATCATAATTTGAAGCATAGCTTCCTAAATCTTTATATAAATGTTCTGTATCATTTAATTCAAAGATTAAGGATGAATCTTCTACAGTTTGATATGCCATAACTGGTATTGGATTTCCTTGTTCATCCAACTTTGGATTGTTTTGATCATCCAATTCATAGATTGGATTACCAGAACCATCTTTGGTAACCATATTAGCACTTTCAGTTGTAGAGAATCTTAAAGCATTTGAGGAATAAACTTCTATATCTTCACCACGAGTTAAATTTCTTAAACTCTTTTCATGAGTTACCGGATCATAACCTATAGTGTTCATATCAGCTCTTAGTGGTACTAGTGTTGTCGCAGAAGTAATTGATACTGGGCTTAATACTTCACCACCATCACCAACTTTATCCTCACCATTTAAGTATATATCATATGTTAGTCCATCTGAGGCTAATCTAGATGTAGTTCTAAAATATACATAGAATTCTAGATACTTTCCATCTGAAACATAAGTTTTACCCTCAAATAGGTTTGTGAAATCTCTACCATTCTTTGTAGTAACTGGAAGAAGTTGGATATTATCAGTAATATCTTGATTAACCTCTTCAATAGTCATTTCTACTTTTTGGCCAAGTTCATTAACCTTGTATAACTTCTCACCTGTCTCATCTAGTGAATAAACATCAGGTCTGAATGACATTAACATTGAATATTTAACTTCATTTGCTGTCAATCTACTTTTATAATGTTCATTATCAATTGAGATTTGGAAACCTAATCCTGATGTAGCTGTAAAGCTAAATCCAGATACTTCAGCTTTTGCTGAGAAGTTTAACCAAGCATATGTCGAGGTAGTAAATGTTGCTACCAATAGAGCTGCTGTAGTTATTCCGTATATAATTTTTCTAAGGTGCTTCATCACATACCTCCTTTTTAAAAATTTAGGTAACTACTAATCATTACTTTCTTTTACTATGAAGCTTAAATTAACTTTAAACTTAGATGGATTATATCCATCAGTTGAATTAATGCCATCAAAGTAGTCGGCGTCCCAACCCTCTAACCACATTACGAAAGTTAATTTTAAGTCTTCGTAATGATTTTCTATATCATTCGTATAATCAAACTTATGAAGTCTTTCAAGTGTATAACATGATTCAGTTCCATTATTTCTAATTGTATGGAAGCCTTCATATGTTTCATTATACATGTCTACAAATTCACCTTCAATGAAAGGTGCCTTTGGATATAGATTATTGTAATAAGATATCATTGCATTCTTTGTGAATGAATGTTCACCATCTGGGTCAGCTCCAGGAATAGCTGCGCTACCTAAACCAACCTCAGGTTCATAAATTCTAAAATAGTCATTTGATCTTACACCCATTCTCATTGAATCTGCTGGATTAAATGTTACTGTATCTCCAGAAACATATTCATGATCAAGTGTTGTCATTTTATTGGATAACTTAGTTGTTGTTTCTTTACCTAGGATACCAGTTTTTTCTCCGTTATCACTTCTTTCTTCAGAGAAGAACAAATCCCAGTTTCCTGATCTTTGGTCATTTGATTCTAATCTAAACCAAATATCAAATTGTAAATAATCACCAACTTGAGCATCCTCAAATACATGTTTATATTTTTCATCATTTACTTTTTCAAGCTTATCTTTTAAGAAGTTTGGATATTTAGTATTATTATCATAAATAATTTTACCATTATCATCATGCTTTAAAGTTACAGGCTTATATGTAATTTTATCATATTCTTGACCTGTATTTTCTTCTATCTTAGCTTTAATCATCTCAAAAGTAATATCTTGTGAGAAGTTGATACCATCTAGTGAAACCAATAGTCCTGAGCCAGTCTCAAGATTTAAATCCATTTCTTCAACTATTGCATCCCCATTTCTTGCGAACCATGCATATGTTGAAGTTGTTAAACATGCTGCAGTCATGGTAGCTGTTCCTATAGATAATATTAACTTTCTTGCTAATTTTTTATTCAAGCTACCACATCCTTTCTATAATTAATATAAATAATTATGATGTAACATTGAATTCTAATGAGAAATTGATTGTACCACCCATAATGGCAGTTGTCTCATCTTTATCTTGTCCTTCAATCCAGAAGAAGATTGAATATTTCATGAAGTTTGATCCTTCATTTGTTGATAAACGATATGTTTGATCATTAAATATTGTATTATCATCAACAAATGCTTTAGGAGTTAAGAAATAATCATCATATGTTTGTTGAACCTCATCTGGCTTGTAATAGATAATTGGGTCTTCTGTATCTATTGTTTTCGCATAAGTCATAACTCTTATAACTTTATCTAAACCATTAGTTACCTTTGAGAAAGTCATTTTAGCATTAACTCCAACGTTTGTTGCTGAAGTATTTATAACATTGAATGTATAAACGTATAATGCTGTATGTCCTTCTTGGTCTTCTACAGGTTGATAACCCATAACTTCTTGCATCTTATTTAATTCACTATATCCTTCGAATAAGAATAATCCTGGAGTATAATCTACAAAACCTGTAATACCAGGTGCATTTAACTTAGTTGTGTAGTAAGCTTCATTATTAGGATCACTATCAGTTGATACTCTTATTGATTTATCAATGTTATCTTCTGATACTCTAATAACGAATGAACCAGCTTCTCTACCTAGCAATAACGCAATTGCGATAATTACAGAGGCTGTTAATAATGCAAGGGCGATAAGACCTTTAAATACTTTAGATTTAAATATAAATACTATCTTATGCATTTAACCACCTCCTTAAAAATCAAAAAAGTTGCCAATAAGTTAAACTTATGGCAACTGGCTATCTTTTTTAAAGACCCTCTAGCTTTGCGTCACTATATTACTATAGTTTTGCCTTTTTCACACTACAATTATAAATTATATCCAATAAAGTGTCAATAATTATTTTAAAATTTGTAATAATCCACAAGTTTAAGCTTATTGTTTCAAATAAAAGACTAGCAAAAAACTTATACAGATTACACAAATAAATAAGATTTGGATTTAATATCAATGATATTATTTAATCTTATTTGTAATAAAAGAATATATGTTAAAAAAGGATTTTTATTACTTAAAAAATCTTAAATTATTATTAATATTAGTCTTATTTATTTGAAATGTATCGTCTTTTGTACTTTTATTATAACATTTTTTTACGATAATGCAAACTTTTTTTATTTGATAAATAATATTTATTATATATATTATCTATTATATATAAACGCATAAGATACTAAACTATTAACAAAGTGCCAAAATGGTATATCTTGTATAAATAAAATATGCCATTTTATAAATTAAATTTATTTTTATAATTTGTTATAAATTGTTATAATTTGTTATAATTCTAAAATATTTTTATAATTTATGGTTTTAATTATATTATATTCTTATCTTGAAATAACATTTCAATTAAAGTAAAATATTATCAGTATGTTTTATAACAATGTTATAGCGACTGATAGATGGTGAAAGTATCAGATATTTATAAAACAGAATTGGTTATTAAATTTAATTATAAGAGCTAGATTATTCTAGAATTAAGGTGGCACCGCGGATTTATTCGTCCTTAATATATTTGGGTGCTTTTTATTTTTATGGAGGTATTTATTATGAGATTCTTATCTGGTATTCAATCAAGTGGTAATATTACTCTTGGAAATTATTTAGGAGCTATTAAAAATTTTGTTAAATTACAGGATTCACCTGACTTTACTGATTTTTTAGTATTTATAGCAGATTTACATGCTATAACAGTTCCTCAAGAAAAAGAAAAATTAAGAAAAAATATTAAATCACTTGTTGCACTTTATTTAGCATGTGGATTAGATCCTAAAAAAGTTCATATATTCATTCAAAGTGAAGTTCCAGCACACGCTGAGCTTGGTTGGGTTTTAGAATGTAATGGATATATTGGCGAACTTGAAAGAATGACTCAATTTAAGGATAAAAAGGAAAAACAAATTGGTGGAGTATCAGTTGGATTATTAACTTATCCTTCTTTGATGGCTGCTGATATATTACTTTATGATACAAATTTAGTACCTGTCGGTGTTGACCAAAAACAACATCTAGAATTAACTCGTGATTTAGCAATTAGATTTAATTCAAAATATGGTGAAACATTTGTTGTGCCAGAGCCATATATCGCTCCTTCTGGTGCGAAGGTTATGTCACTTGTTGATCCTACTAAAAAAATGAGTAAATCAGATCCTAATCCAAAAGGATATATTGCTTTACTTGATGATATTAATATTATTAAGAAAAAAATAAAATCAGCTGTAACTGATTCAGATGGTACTATTAGATATGATTTAGAAAACAAACCTGGCATATCTAATTTATTAACTATATTAAGTTGTATTACTAATACTTCTATTTCTGATTTAGTTGATAAATATAAAGATTCTAATTATCAAAATTTCAAAGAGGATGTTGCTGAAGCAGTCGCTAATGAAATCAAACCTATTCAAGATAAATATAATGAAATTATTAATTCTAAATTAATTGATGAAGTATTAGATGAAGGTAGAGATTATGCTAACTACCTTGCTAATAAAAAGATTAATAAGGTTTATAATAAAATAGGCTTAGGTAGAAAAAGATGAAATTAGAAGAAAGAATTGAAGAATTAAATGCTAATATGAATGACGAAAAAACTAAGGAGGAAGCACTAAAGCTAAAATCAAAATTATCATTCTTTGGAATGTTATTTGCTATAATTGGCTTTATTGGAGTTTTAGGTGGTTTAACTACATTTATAGTTTTTTCAACAATAAATATAATAAATAAAAGATTTGATTTATATTTTTTAATTCCTCTTGCAGGAATAATACCATTTGGTGCTCTATTCTTCTTAGGATTAATATATAGAAGATTAGCAACCGCAATTAAAATAGAAGATTAAAAAAGTTGTTCAAAAACGAACAACTTTTTTTTACTTTAATATTATAATCCAATACCAAATACACCGCATACAGCTAGTACTGCAAATATTATAAATAACACTTCTAAAACAATCTTTGGAGTATTCTTTAATTTAGTATCAGATAACCATAACCATCCTGCAACAACAGCACATACAATTAAAATTAAATCAGATACCATTTTGATTTTATTTAAGAAACCCCATGTACCACCACAAACATTAAAAATCCAGATTGTACCAGATACCATTAATGATATGAAAGCAAATAGACCAATAATCCATAATAATGTACTATACTTTTTCATTTTATTCCCTTCTCCTTTTAAAAACTAATTTTATTTTACTCTTTTTAAGAGTAATATTCAATTATATATACCTATAAATTTTGAAACTCAATAAATACTTAAATGAATATGTATTATCTTTTTCTAATTACTCTCATTTTAGCACTATGAGCTCTATTATTATATTCTAATTCTTCATCAGATGGAGTAATTGGATGTTTAGTTATTAATTCAAATGGTGCTTCTTCAATATTTGCGATAGGAACTCCCTTTGGAATATCAACAGTAGATTTTTCTTTAAATATTACTTTACATAATCTATCTTCTAAGGAATGGAATGTTATAACAACAATATATCCATCCTTATTCAATAAATCAAATGCTTGATATAAAGAATCCTCAAACACTCTTAATTCATCATTAACTGCAATTCTTAATGCTTGGAATGTTTGTTTTGCAGGATGACCTTTTTTATTTAATTCTTTTTTAGGATAAGCACTCTTTATAATATCTACTAATTCAAATGTAGTATTAATTTCTTTATTTTTTCTTACTTCAATTATTTTTTTAGCTATATTTCTAGCAAATTTTTCTTCACCATATCTAAATAAAATATTTGCTATATCTTCTTCTTTATAATTATTAACAATATATTTAGCATCTAATTCTTTAGTTTGATCCATTCTCATATCTAAATACGCATCATAATTATATGAAAAACCTCTTTCAGGTATATCAAGTTGAAATGAAGAAACTCCTAAATCATATAATATACCATCAATATGATTAACACCTAATTTATTTAATTCTTCTTTTAAATTAGTGAAATTTGATTTGATTATTGTAAAATTATCATTTATTTTTGATAATACTTCTTTACCTCTATTTATAGCATAATCATCCTGATCAAAACAATATAAATGACCAGTAGTAAGTTTTTCTAATATCTTACTAGAATGACCTGCCCCACCCATAGTGGCATCAACATAAATACCATCAGATTTAATATTAAGATTTTCAATAGCTTCAGTTAATAAAACACTTTTATGAATATACATTTTTACCACCATTTATATTATAAAATCATACTAAATAAAGTCAATTAGAATTAAACAAAAACAACCCTAAGATTTTTTAATCAAACCTTAGGGTTTTAATTTATATTTTTTGTTCTAATGTTGTTTTTAAAGGAGTTAATCCTAATTTTTTATAGAAAGCTTTAGCACCTTTATTTAATTCCCATACATTTAATTCAATATTATAATAATCTTGTTCTTTTGCATAACTTAATACATATCTATATAATGATTCGCCTATATGGTTTCCTCTATATTCTTTATCAACACATAAATCATCTATATATAATGTTTTAATATCAGTTAATAAATTATTATTTAGATGTTGAATTTTAATAGTGAAACAATAACCAACAACTTTATTATTCATTTCATATACAAATATTACTTTTTCTTTATCTTTTATTATTTTCACTAATTCATCATAATTATATTTTGTATTAGGCTTAAAAATATCAGGTCTTCCTAAATAGTGAACTAAATTTACTTGTTCTAACAATTTTAAAATATCATTAATATCTTTTTCTTCTGCTTTTCTAATTAATTCCATTATCATCACCATTTTTATATTAACATATTTATTTAATTATTTCTATCCTTGAACAGCTTGAGAAGATTGAGTCCATGTTTTTTCTGTTCCGCCTGATAAAGTATAGCTTTGTCCTGTTTTTAGTTCATCAGATATAATTAATAAATTATTATAGCTTTGATTTAATGTAAAACTAATATTAGTATTTGATATAGTATATGTACCTGAAGTAAATGTTACAGTAGATGAAGATGATTGAGATTGACCCATTGATCCAAATCCAGGTCTTCCACCCATTCCCATACCAGATGAAGCTGAACCGAATCTTACATAATTAACATTTGATGTTGAAACACCTGAAGGACCTGCCGCGATTAAGGTACCGCCTGTCATCTTAAATGTACCATCTAAATCTATTGAAGCCATGTTTCCAGAATTATCTGTAGCGGCACATCTTGTAATTACAGTACCACCTGTTTGAGTATAATTACCATTAGAATCAATTCCATCTGTATCTCCACTTCCAACTGTAACATCAAGTAAACCACCTGAGACTGTAATTAAAGGTGTTGTAGATAATGATTTAGAAGCATTTACACCATCATCAGTTGCGTAAACATATGATTCTCCACCACTTATATTTATTTGATTAGCTTCTAATCCTTCATAAGAATTTAGTACATTTACATATCCACCATTAATATTTAATGTGTTATCTGCATGTATTCCATCATCACCACTAGTAATATAAATACTACCTCCACTTATATTAACATTACCTAATCCAGTCGAACCATTTTCTAGTGTTTCACCATAATTAGCATGTATTCCATCATCTGTAGATTTTATTATCACATTTCCAGCTTCAATATTTACTTCATTATTAGCTTTTATGCCTTTTGAAGATGAAGTAGATTGAGTTGATGATGTTGTTGTAGGATATGTTGTCCAATCTCCTGTAATTGTATTAGATGATATATTTGTAATTGCAAATACATTTTTAGATGTATTGATTGTCGCACCACCTGAATAAGCATTATATGTTTCAAGTGAATTATCAGATTGAGTCATATTAAATCTAAAGAATGATACATTTTTATAAGATGTTTGTGGCATATTTAATTTATAGTAATAATATGTATAGTTCTTTTGTCCACCAGTTTGTTGAGTTAATGATTGATAATAACTTAAATTAACCCATTCGTATGTACCATCATTATTATAAAAATATGCAGAATATCTATAATTAGTTGAATAATATGATGAAGGTATTCTTAAATATAATACTGATGTATCAGTTACAGATGATGATTGATATTGTGAATATTTATCAGTATAGATATTAACAATTGGTAAATCAGTTGTGTCATCACCATCATCTTTAATATCTACATCATATGATGCGTCTATTCCATCTTCTTTTGAATAAATATCTAAAATACCACCTAATATAGAAATAATACCTCTTTGATTCCCTTTACTTGAAATATCTGAATTTTCAGTTTTTAAACCATTACCCATTGTAGATACAGCTATAATATTTCCTGATTCTATTTCAAGTGAATCATTTCCTTTTAAAGCATTATTTAAGGCTTGAACATTTAAAGTAACATTCTTTATTTTTAAATCATCTTTAGATTGAATACCATTATTATAATTTCCATAAACAACTAAATTACCTTTGCCTGCTAATTTTAAATCACAAGCTGAATAAATTGCAGAAGCTTCTTCTGAAGTAATACTTGATGATCTTGAATCAGTTATTTCATTATATGTATTTTCTAATACTTTAATTTTTACTTCATCTGCACTTATAACATTGATTGGTGCGGTAGTAGCTGATTTAATAGAAACTCCATTTAAATCTATTTCAACTGCGTCAGTTTCAAGTGCATTTACAACAATACTTCCTTCATTTAATAAACCAGTTATTACATATGTACCAGCTGTATTAATTGTATAAATACCATTTGATTCACTAAATCCATTAGGGCTATTCTCACTTGTAATAGTAAATGTATTAGTGATTTCTTTAGCCTCACCTGTCGCGTCCTTTGCATTTGTAGTTTCAACAGTATCAGAAGTTATACCTGTTGAATTCGCACCACTATCTGTAGTATTTGTTTGATTATTATTATATAAATTATTGTCATTTGTATTTAATTTACATCCTACTAAGGTTAATACAAATACTATAGATAATAATAAAATAGTTAATCTTTTTTTCATTAGAATCAAGCTCCTTTATTCTTTTTTCAGCCTTATTCTAGTTTATAAAAAAATTAAAATCTAGTACCTGAGCCGTTTTAACACTATTTCACATTTTAGAAAACATAAATTCACATAATTGATATTTAATTAACAAATAATTATGTGATAATTTAGATATCGTTTTCATAATGAAGTTAGTTAATACAAATGATATACTTATTATAGATATAAAAAACGGAGGGTTATAATATGTTTGATTACACAAACAAGGTTGTTGCCATAACTGGAGCTTCATCAGGTTTAGGCAAGCAAATGGCTGAAGGTTTTGCAAAATGTCATGCAAATTTAGTTTTATTAGCAAGACGTGTTGAAAGACTTGAAGCTTCTAAAAAAGAATGGGAAGTAAAATATGGAGTTAAGGTTTTAGCTGTAGCATGTGATGTTACAAGTGCTGAATCTATCCAAAACGCAGTAAACCAAGTTGAAAAAGAATTTGGTCATTGCGAAGTTATCATTAATGATGCTGGTGGTGAAAAAGGTACTGGTACTCCACTTCTTGATTTTAAAAAGGAAGACTGGGATTTCACTTTAAATCTAGACTTAACAAGTGTATTTTCAGTAACTCAAGCATTCGCTAATTTAATGAAAAAGAAAATCGCTGAAGGTAAGCAAACTTATGGTAGAGTAATTAATATCGCTTCTATCTATGGATTAGTTGGTAATACTGCTATTCCTACAATTGCATACCATTCAACTAAGGGTGCTGTTGTAAACTTTACTAAGGGTGCCGCTGCTGAATTAGCAAAAGAAAAGATTACAGTTAATGCTATTTGTCCTGGTTATTTCTATACAGAATTAACAACAGATACATTAAATACTGAATACTTCCAAAATTTCGCTAAGCAAACTGTCCCTATGCAAAGATATGGTTCAGAAGGCGAATTAAATTCTGCAGCTATCTTCTTAGGTGCTGAAGAATCAAGTTATGTTACAGGCCAAGCAATCGCTGTTGATGGCGGATATACTTGCGTATAATTAATAATTAAACCATTGGTTGAACCAATGGTTTTTTATTTTGCATTAATATATAAAACAAAAAAACTCTAGAAAATTCTAGAGCTTTTATTAATTACTTAGATAATTTTTCATCAATAGCTTGAGCTGCTTTCTTACCGGCACCCATAGCTAAGATAACTGTAGCCGCACCTGTAACTGCATCTCCACCAGCATAAACATTTTCTCTTGTTGTTAAGCCTGTTTCATCTTGAGCAATTAAGCAACCATGAGAATTTGTCTCTAAGCCTTTAGTTGTAGATGAGATTAATGGGTTTGGTGAAGTACCTAAACTCATAATAACCATATCACAATCAATTACAAATTCACTACCAGCTACTTCGATTGGTCTTCTTCTACCAGAAGCATCTGGTTCACCAAGTTCCATCTTAACACACTTAATACCTGTAACATTACCAGCTTCATCAGTTAATATTTCTTTTGGATTAGTTAATGTATTGAAGATTACGCCTTCTTCTTTAGCATGATGAATTTCTTCTGCTCTTGCAGGTAATTCTTCCATACCTCTACGATATACGATTCTAGCTTCAGCACCTAATCTTAAAGAAGTTCTTACAGCATCCATAGCAACGTTACCGCCACCAACAACTACAACCTTCTTACCAACATGAACTGGAGTATCATAATCATCCTTGAATGCCTTCATTAAATTAACACGAGTTAAGAATTCATTAGCACTTAATACACCGTTAGCTGTTTCACCAGGAATATTCATAAACTTAGGTAAACCAGCACCACTACCAATGAAGATAGCATTGAATCCTTGTTCAAATAATTCATCAATAGTAATTGTTTTACCAATGATTACGTTTGTTTCAATCTTAACACCTAATTTTTTGATGTTTTCTACTTCTTTAGCAACTACCTTTTCTTTTGGTAATCTGAATTCAGGAATACCATATACTAATACACCACCAGCTTTATGTAAAGCTTCAAAAATAGTTACATCATATCCCTTTTTAGCTAAATCACCAGCACAAGTTAAACCAGCAGGACCTGCACCAATAATAGCAACCTTCTTACCATTTGGAGCAACCTTTTCAGCAAGCTTAATGTTATTAGCATTACTCCAGTCAGCTGTAAATCTTTCAAGCTTACCGATTGCAACAGCTTCACCCTTAATACCTAATACGCATTTACCTTCGCATTGGTTTTCTTGAGGACATACACGACCACAAACTGCAGGTAAAGCACTATATTTAGCTATTTCTTTAGCTGCACCTTCAAAATCTTTTTCCTTAATGTGCTTAATGAATCCTGGAATATTAATATTAACTGGACAACCAGTAACACATTGAGGATTCTTACAATTTAAGCATCTTGAAGCTTCAATTACAGCTTCTTCTTCATTATATCCTAAACAAACTTCATCAAAATTTGTTGCTCTAACTTTTGGATCTTGCTCTCTAATTGGAGTTCTCTTCATTCTGTCCATTATTTATCTCCTCCGCAATTTCCACATCCGCCATGGTGTGTTTTTCCTTCTTCAAATTTTAATCTTGCTCTACCTTCTTCAGTAGCATAGATTCTTTGACGCTTCATAGCACCATCAAAATCTACAAGATGACCATCAAATTCAGGACCATCAACACAAGCAAATTTAACCTTACCATCAACTAATAATCTACAAGCACCACACATACCTGTTCCATCAACCATAATAGGGTTTAAAGAAACGATTGTATGAATACCTAATTTCTTAGTTAATAAGCAAGCGAACTTCATCATAATCATTGGTCCAATACAAACACAATGATTATATTCTTTATGTTCTTTAGCGATAACTTCATTTAACATATCACAAACATTACCCTTGAATCCATAGCTACCATCATCTGTACAAACATATAAATTATCAGATACTGCTCTTAATTCATCTTCAAGAATAATAATGTTCTTGCTTCTAGCACCTAAAATAACATCACATTTATAACCATGATCATGCATCCATTTAACTTGTGGATATACTGGAGCACTACCAACACCACCAGCTATAAATACAACCTTTTTAGCTTTTAATTCTTCATCACTCATTTCAAGTAAATCAGAAGGTCTACCTAAAGGTCCTACAAATCCGAATAATTCGTCTCCCTCATTCATTGTGGCAAGCTCCATTGTAGAAGCTCCAACTGTTTGGAATACAATTGTAACAGTTCCTTTAACTGGATCTAAATCACAAATAGTTAGTGGGATTCTTTCACCTTTTTCAGTGTTAATAGTTATAACAAATTGGCCAGGAAGTCCGCTTTTAGCAACAAGTGGTGCTTCAATATCCATTAAATAAATAACATCAGTCAATTGTCTTTTTTTAATAATACGATACATCTTTTCCCCTCCGTAAATATATCAATTTCATAAATTGAAATATAAATCTATGAAAACACGCTTATTATATAATAATAAGTATTAAAATACAAGTAAAAACAAAAAGAAAAAGTATACTATATTTCAGTATACTTTGTTTCTTATATTAAATATTTTTATAATCTTTACCATCTAAATATAATACAAGTTGAGAAGCTAATTTACCATTTGTTGCGGCAACGGGAGTTCCTCCTGGTAAAACTAACCATTGATTAGCTAAAACAAAATTATCTAATCCTTCAACTAAAAAACTTCTAGTATATGATGGAACTTTTTTTGTTAATGCGTAAGTCATAAATTGACCCATATATGAATTACACATTCTTTTCAATGTTAATGGTGTAAATGAATCTAAATATATGAATTCATCATCAAATAATTCACTTAAAATGTCCTTAAATATTTTTTGATATTTATTTTTAAATTCATCATATTCTTCTTTTGATAAATTATTTAAATAATTATAATCATCTAAATCTGTTTCAAGTAAGATTTGTACTACACTATATTCACCATTTTTTAAAGTATCATCATATCCATAGCTTCTAACACCTAAGAATTCTAATTCTTTATTAAATATTTTTAATGGTTTTATTTTAAAACATTGAGCTATTCTATCTTTAAAATCATGTTTAGTTTTATATGCAAATATAAGATAGCTATACATTGGATATTTAATATCATCCAAATCATAATCCTTATATGGTTTAAAATCATATTTATTTTTTAATAAAACTTCAAATGTATAATGTAAATCACATGCAGAAATAACATAATCAGAATAATGAATAATACCATTTGATATAATACCTTTTGCTTTTCCATTATCTATTATTATTTCAGATACATCTTCATTTAAATTAATTTTCCCACCACTTGTAATAAATTCATTAACTAATCTATTTCTAACACCATTTGATAAGCCCTTTGGTAAGGCTGCGTTACCATTAACAAAATTAGCTAAATTCATTACAAAATAATAAGCTGAAAACTTTTTATTTACTGGACTATTTAATAATGCATTTCTAATAATCGGACTATTAAATTTTAATGCTAAATCAGATAAATTTCTTACTAAATAATAAGCAGTTTTTCTTAATAAATCAGGATTAGCATTCATATCAGTATTATCACCTAATTCATAAGGTATATCTGATGGAGTTTCCATAATATTAATAGCCTTAATCGCATCTATTAATTTAGCAATTTCTTTATCATCATCTTCGCTAAATTTATATAATTCACTCTCTAATTTATCTATATCATGATAAAACCTAATAGTTTTACCATCCATTGTAAAATCAAAAAATGATTCAGGGATAATTATATCAGCATTCTTTAAACCACCATTATCATTCCATATTTTATTTAATTTTGTTCCTTTTTTAGTTCCAGTCATCCAATGAATACATGTATCAACAATCATACCATCTCTATCGAATTTAGTTAAAAATCCACCAGCATAATCATTTTTTTCATATATTTCTACATCATAGCCATTTTTAGATAGGTAAGTTCCAGAAGTTAACCCTGAAATACCTGATCCGACAATGATTATTTTTTTCACACTAACATCCCCAATGTTATTTATTTCTTATATGCCTTAGCTACTAAATAACTATCAGCTAAACCAATAGCACACATAGCCTCTAATACAACTTGAGCTCTTAAAATAATAGCAGCGTCATGTCTTCCTTTAATACTTAATGTTTCAACCTTATCATCTTTAAAATTATAAGTATCTTGATCTTTTGAAATTGATGGAGTTGGTTTAACAAATACCTTAATATCAATTTGGTTTCCATTAGTGATTCCACCATTGATACCACCATTATTATTTGTCTTTGTTTTGCCATTCTTATCAATGATTAAATCATTAAACTGGCTACCTCTAAATTTAACACCATCAAAGCCAACACCAAATTCAACACCCTTTACTCCACCAACAGAGAATAATAAATGTGATAATGTCGATTCAATAGAATCAAAATATGGTTCACCTAATCCTTGAGGTACATTATCTATTTTAATATTTACAATTCCCCCAATAGAATCTCCACTTTTTACAACATCAGTTAAAACATTCTCAAAATTATTAGGATTAGTTTCTCCACCTAAATTAATAATTTTTGTGTCAAATTTTATTTGATTAATAATCTTTTTAGCAATTACTCCAGCGGAAACAATTCCTAAAGTTAAACGAGCAGAAAAAGCCCCTCCACCTCTATAATCATTAAATCCATCATATTTTATATTCGCAACATAATCAGCATGAGATGGTCTCGGATGACTAACCAAATTAGAATAATCTTTACTCTTAGTATTATTATTTAAAAACTTTAATAAAATAGGAGCGCCAGTTGTATAACCATTGAATACTCCTGATTCAATAAAAACCTTATCTTCTTCTATTCTTGGAGTTGTTCCTAAAGCACCTGATTTTCTTCTTGCTAGATCCTTTTCAAAATCAGATTCATCTAGCTTAATTCCAGGTATAACACCATCAACAAGAACACCAACACATTCTCCATGTGATTCGCCGAAAATATTTACTTGGAATAATCTACCAAAATGGTTCATATTATCATCTCAATTCTTTTTAATAATAAAATCTTATCCTTATCATATTTTTTATCTTGCCATATTTCCTCAGACTTAACTGCTTGACTAACAAGCATTAATAATCCATTAATATTAGAATTAGCATATCGTAATAATAATGTTTGTTTAGGATTAAAAATTATATCCAAAACATATTTAGCTTTGTTAGCAATTTCTTTAGAAATGGGTGATTCATTAATATTAGGATACATACCAACAGGTGTTGCATTAACTATTAAATATGGATTTTTATTATCTAATTCATCATAACTAATAGTTTTATCATTTTTTGGATTTCTAGATACATATTTAACAATACCACCTAGATCAAGTAAAGCCTTATATAAAGCAAGTGATGCCCCACCAGTACCTAATATATAACATTCTTTATCTTTAACATCTATATTATTATATTTAATAGTATCACAAAAACCATAATAATCTGTATTATAACCAATAACCTTATTATCCTTAAAAGCTACAGTATTAACACTACCAATAGCTTTTGCCTCATCTGAGATTTCATCTAAATATTTCATTATCTCAATTTTATAAGGAATAGTTACATTATAACCATGATATTTTCCCAATCTTAAATCATTAATTATTCTTCCTAAATCATCTTTACTACATTCTATTTTTTCATAAGTTCCATAAACATTCATATCTTTAAATATTTCATTATGAATAAGTGGAGAATGTGAATGAGATAATTTTTCACCTAAAAGTGCATATTTTTTCATTTCTTGTTCTTTTCAAATTCATCAATTAATTCTTTTTGATAGCTTTTTGATGAATTTAATACCCCATTAAAAAATTCTAAATAATATTTTTCAAGCTTCTTGTTCATTAATAGTTCCAAATTCTTATGAATAATAGATTCTTCCCTAATAGAATCTAAAACTGGAATATCATTTTCAAGCTTATATTCTGCAATAATTCTTACAGCAGCCATTCTTTTTATAAAAAGATGAATCATTTCCTTATCAACAGTATTAATTACATCTCTTGCTTCATCCAATTTAGTCTTCATATTTAACTTTTCCTCCTAAACTCTCAAACAACTTGAAAAAATGTGGAAATGATTTATTAATAGCTTCACAATTCTCAATAACTAAATCTCCATCCATCATTAAAGTTGCCATAGCTAATGACATAACAACCCTATGATCATTATGAGAATCGCAAACACCACCATGGAATCTATTAACTCCATTTATAATCATACCATCAGGTAATTCTTTAATATTACCACCAAGCTTTTCGATTTCTTCTTTCATACATGTGATTCTATCACATTCTTTAATTCTTAATCTTTTAGCATTAATAAAATTACTTCGACCAGGAATTAAGCTAGCAAGAACAGTTAAAGCTGGTCCTAAATCTGGTGATTGTGAAAAATCTATTGTTGCTGGCTTTAAGCTTTTCTCAACTAAAACTAATTTATTATCTTTAAATTCTAATTTCCCACCAAAATCTTTAATATCATCTAATATTTTTTTATCTCCTTGGTTAGAATCCTTATTCATTTTTAATAAATTGATTTCAGCTCCTAGCATATTAGCTTCTAAGAAAAAAGCTGCCTGTGAATAATCACCTTCAACCTCATAATCAAAAGGCTTATATTCTTGATTACCTTTAACAATAAATTTTTTATAATTTTCATTAATAACATTAACACCAAACATTTTTAAAACATCCAATGTTAAATCAATATATCCTTTAGATTCCAAATCTGTAGTTATATTTATTATGCTATCACCATCTAATAATGGTAATGCATATAATAAACCAGTAATAAATTGACTTGAAACATCACCACGAATATTGAATACTCCTGGTTTTATTCCATTATAAACAGTTAATGGTAAATATTTATCTTCATGCTCATATTTAATATTTTGATTGTCAAATATCTCAAAGAATGTATCAAGTGGTCTATTAACTAAATTATTATGACCAACAAATGTTATTTTCTCATCAACAGTTAATGCAATAGGAATGATAAATCTAATTGTAGACCCACTTTCATTCGCATCTATAACATCATTAACTCTTTTTAATTTATTACCTTTAATGATTAAATAATCATCAAATTCTTTAATTTCAACACCTAAACTTCTCATCGCAGAAATAGTTGCTAAAATATCCTTTGAATAAATAATATTAGATATTTTACTTTCTCCCTTTGCAAGACCTGCTGCGATTATAGCTCTATGAGATAAGCTTTTTGAAGGTGGTATAACAACATCACCTTTTAATTTGTTAGGAGTTATTATTACTCGCATTTTGCTTTCTCCTTAATTTCTTTTTCTGTCATCTTATAAATTGTACATTCTCCTAAAGAAGTTAAAAGAATAAAATTTATAGTTCCAGCTAAATTCTTCTTATCTCCCAATATATCTAGCATATATTCTTTATAATCATATTCATCTAAAGGTAGGTTATATGCCTTTAAAATATTATAAATAACATCATAACATTCCTTTTGAGTTACACCTAAATCAATACCTAACTTTAAAGCCATAAGCATACCTACCGCAACAGCTTCACCATGCTTATAATGATATTTTAATTCGATAACATGTCCAAATGTATGACCAAAATTTAAAGTCATTCTTACACCTGTATCAAATTCATCAAGCTCTACAACTCTTTTTTTAACATGTAAGCTTTGTGAAATAATATCTTCATCTATTTCAGGCTTATTAACTAAGCTTAATAATAGATCCTTGTTACCAATAGCGCCATGCTTAATTAATTCACCCATACCATTATTAAATTCTCTATTATCTAAAGTCTTTAAAGTATTTGGATCAATTAATACCATTTCTGGTTGTTTAAATACACCTAAAATATTTTTTCTATCACAAAAATCTATACCAGTTTTACCACCAATAGATGAATCCATTTGTGATAATAATGATGTAGGAATACCTACATATGGTATACCTCTATATAATGTTCCCGCAACAAATCCAGTTAAATCTCCAATTACTCCTCCGCCTAAAGCAACTAATAATTCATTTCTTCTGATATCCATTTTTATTAATTCTTCACAAACATAAGTATAATATTTAATTGTTTTAGATTCTTCTCCATGAGGAACAACCACATATTTAACATTAAAGTCATTACTTAATACTTCAACTAATTTATCTAAATATAATTTAGAAACATTATCATCAGTAATTATGTATAAATTCTTATTATTGTAGACCTTCTTAATATAAGTATTAGCTTTATCTAAGATACCTTTTTCAATAAAAATATCATATGAATGATTTTTTAATTCAATTTTTATATTTTTCATTTTTCCATCTCTTTTCTAATCTTAGTTGAAGATCTAAATAATTCTTTTAATTTTTCTTTATCTGAGTTCTTTAAAGCAGTCTTTAAAATATCTAATTCATTTTCAAAATGTTCAATATGATTTAATAAGAATTCTTTGTTTTCTACGAATAATTCACTCCATAAATTTTCATTAATTAATGCAATTCTAGTTAAATCACGATATGAATCACCAATATATTTTTTAGTATCATCATTTCTATCTGAATTTACTAATGATACAGCGATAGCGTGAGTTAATTGGCTAGTAAAGCCAATCATATTATCATGCTTTTCCTTATCAATTATGCTAATTTTAGAAAATCCTAAATCAAGACCCATTCTTGTAATAACATCAATTGCGCTATCCTTAACATCACCATCAGGCACAATTAAAAAATTAGCTCCCTCAAATACGCATTTTTTAGAATATTCAATACCATTCTTTTCTCTACCAGCCATAGGATGGTGAGATAAATATGTTGCTGGCTTTGCACATTCTACTGCCTCACTTAAAAATGATGATTTAACACCACATATGTCAGTGATAATATGATTTTTTCTAAATAAATTATTATATTTCTTTAAAAAATCAATAATGGCTTTTGGATAAAATGCCAATACAATAATATCTGATTTTTCAATGAATAAAGCAGGATCGCTTGCTCCTTCATCAATAAAATCATTATTTTTTGCATATTCAATTGCCTTGTTGTCAATGTCTACACCATATACATAATAACCTTTATCTTTTAATTTATATGCATATGCGCCACCCATTAAACCTAATCCTACAATTAATACATTCATAAAAGCCACCATTTTAAAAAAAAATTTCTTAAAAATTATATCATAGAGAATAATTGTTTACAAATTATTCTTCTTTTTTTATATAACCAACTCCAATTGAATACATTCCTAAGAAATTTCCAAATGAAGATGGTAATAAATATCTCTTAATTCCTTTTAGTTTTGGATAAAAATCCATTATTCTATTTTCTATAACTTCTATATAAGCCGAATACCTATTTGTATAAATAATAAATGGTATAACACTAATATTTTTTATATCATCTAAGAAGCTACTTAATAACTGTTCTAAAGGTAATTTATTTTTTACTCTTTTTAAATTTAAAATACCATTCTTATCAGCAATACTTAATACACCAATTTGAGCTTGATTAATGATATCCTCATCAAAATCAATTCTCTTTATAGGCTTATATACATCCTCCTGTGGAGAATAAAAATATAATTTATAATTATCAGATATGCTATCTAATTTAGAATAAATTAAAGGTAAATCTAAATTATCCTTAAATAATTTATCAGCTGTTATAGCAACATATGCCATAGGATATGCATATGTATTAGTTCTATAAATTAAAATATCTAAATCAGAATAATCTTCTTTTATTCTTTCGTATAATCTTGAATAATCAACATTTGATTTTGTACTTAATATAAAGAAAAATCTTTCATAATTATTCTTTATAGCATTTTTTAATAAATCCTCAATATAAGTATACTTTTGAGGCATTATAGCAACCTTAGATGTTTTATCATTTCTAAGTCTGTGATATAAAGCTTCTCCATCTAATTCAACACCATCTAAATATGATTCATCACCTGAAAAGACTAAAACATCAGGTATAACAGAAATAGATGATTGATGAGGAATAGTATCTAATCCTGATGATGAAGATATAAATATTTTAGTTTTCATAATAAATCACCTACAATTACTAAAAATTTATTTTGATAATATTTCTAGTCCATCCTCAGTCATTAATAAATGATATTCCCATTGTGCAGATAATGAACCATCATCTGTATAAATAGTCCAATCATTTGAAGAATCTAAAAATATTCCTCTTTTGCCCATATTAACCATAGGCTCAATTGTAAAAGTCATACCTGGAAATAAAACCATTCCAGTATTCTTTTTACCATAATGATAAATAAATGGATCTTCATGAAAATCAACACCACAACCATGTCCACCAACCTCATGGACAACTGAATATCCATGACGCTTACAATATCCTTCAATAATAAAGCCTATATCTCTTAATCTTGAATAAGGCTTAATTTCTTTTACAGCAAGTTCTAATGCTTCTTTAGTTACACGAACTAAATCTTGAGCTTCTTTTGATACATTACCAATCAAAAACATTCTAGAGGCATCACCATAATAACCATTATAAATAGTTGTACAATCAACATTTATAATATCTCCATCCCTTAAGATTTGTTTTTCATTTGGAATACCATGACATACAGCATCATTTACAGATGTACAAACACTCTTAGGAAATCCTTCATAATTAAGCGGTGCACATATAGCACCCAATTCTTTAGTTTTTCTCGCAACGATATCATCAATATCTTGAGTAGAAATACCAGGCTTAATATATTTAGCAACCTCGTCCAATACTAGAGAATTAATTCTTCCTGCTTCTCTTATACCTTCAATTTGTTCAGGAGTTTTAATCATTTCTCTTTTAGGAACTTCTATACCAAGTCTTTCATATTTTTTCTTTAATTCATCATAATTAATCATTAAAATCTCCCTCACTTGTCGATTTTATAAATATTCTTTGCATATTAGTATCAATCTTATATAATTCATCCGCATACATTCTTAATCTTTCATTAGCTTCATCATCAAGCTCATATTTAGATTTATATCTTAATTCATGCTCCAAAGAAGCCCACATATCCATTGCGATAGTTCTAAATTGAATTTCAACAGGAACCCATCTTGTTTCACTAGACATAGTTACTCTTGTTTGGAATACTACATGTACACTTCTATATCCAGATTCCTTTGGATTTAAAATGTAATCTTTTTTTATTCTAACTTCTAAATCTTCTTGTTCTTCAAGTAAATATATAAGCATATAAATATCTCTTATATAATTACAAACAACTCTAATACCAGAAATATCATAAACATTTTCTTTTAATGATTCAATTGTATATTCATATCCTCTTTTATGAATCTTTTCAATAATAGATTCTGGAGATTTTAATCTCGCTTCCATATGGTGAATTGGATTATGAGAGAAATTCATTGAACAATAATCATCAAGATTTTCAACCTTAGCTGATACTTCTCTTAAAGCAAATTTATAAAAGCTTTCAATTTTTAGATATTCTTTAATAAGATCTTTTGATTTTTGATCTAAAACTGGAGTTTCATCCAATCTATGTATGTTTATTCTTCTTTCCTTATTTATAAGCATACTAATACCTCATTACTAAAATTTATTTATTATAAAAAGCTACTATATCCTCAATAACCTTATATTTTTCATCTTCATTTAATATTTCGTGTTTCATATTAGGATATTCCTTATAAGAAACATTTTTATATCCTCTTTTGTTAAGCCACTTAACTGAATCCTTAACACCTTTTGTATGGCTTGTAGTTCTATCATCAATACCAGATAAAGATAATATCTCTAAATCAAGATTATTAGCTTTGTTCTTTTTATTATGTAAATCCTTAGTCATACAAAATAAAACATAATTAGAAAAATTAGTAAATTTAAATCCACATAAAGGATCTTCACTATAATTCTTTAGATTTTCTTTACTATAGCTTATCCAAGATATATCTTCTTTAGTAGATAAATTATTTGACATTGCATATAAAAGTTTTGAATAATTATTTTTATTTTCACCTTTTATTCTTCTTTTAGCTGCATTTACTGCAATTCCACAAAATGGTTTATAAGCAACAGTACCAGATAATATCAATTTTTTTATTTCATTGTCATGAGATTTGATATAACATCTAGCAATCAAAGTTCCCATAGAATGAGCAAATATATATAAATCTTTATCAGGATTATCATTTTTAATGAATTTAGTTATTTCATATTGATCAGAAACCATTAAATCAATATCACCAATTCTACCATAGCTATATTCATCATTGATGCTTTCACCATGTCCTCTTAAATCAGAAATAATAACACTATAGCCATTCTGATTTAAATTATCAATCAAGTATTTATATCTCTCCTTATGTTCAACCATTCCATGGATAATTTGAATAATAGCCTTAGGATTTGAAACTTTACTATAAATAGCGCTAAGCTCTAATCCATCAGTTGCCTTAATTGTTATATTCCCCATCTTGATCCCCCAACTTGAAATTACTAATTAAATTCTTTAGCTGTCTTTGAAACAAGACCCATATCACATTTTCCTTGATAATTAGCCTTGAAATATTTCATAACGCTAGGAATTGATTTATCTTCTAATTTAGAAATAATTTCTTTAATTTCATCAACTGATAATTGTTGAGGTAAATATTTAGCTAATACCTCTTTTTGTTTATCAATTTCAGCAACTGATTCAGTTCTATTTGCTTTTTCATAACCTAAGCGTTCTTCTTCTAATTCTTTGATTGTTTTTTGAATAATGCGTAAACAATCCTCATCAGGTAATGATTTAGCATTTAATCCCTTCTCAATACTTTCATTTTTAAATTTACCATATAAAACAGATAAAATAGCTCTTGCAGTTTTATCATGATCCTTTAAAGCTTGAATATTAGCTTTACCAATTTCTTCAAATAACATAAAATCACCCTCTTATTAAATTTTATCATTTTTTTATTTTATAGTAAATAAAATAACCTCTATAAAAATTAAAAACATCTACCATTACGATAGATGTCTTAATATTATTGTTTTTTTACTTCACTTATTAATTCATACATTAAGCATGAATCTTCTTTTTTTATTGATATTTCTAAGCTCTTAACCTTAACAGTAACAACCTTTAAACCAAACTCAATTGTAATAATATCATCTACTTTTACATCTTTTGATGGTTTAGCTTCTTTACCATTAACTAAGATTCTTGAAGCTTCAGCAACTTCTTTTGCTAAAGTTCTTCTTTTAATAAGTCTAGAAACCTTTAAATATTTATCTAATCTCATTATTCCTCTGTTTTTTCTTCTTTAGAAGACTCTTGATTTTCATCAGTAGTTTCTACTTGTTCTTGATTAGATTCAACATTATTAACTTTTTCAGTAGTAGCTGGTTCAGAAGTTTCAGTTTGATTAGCCTCTTCTTGAGCTTTCTCTTGAGCCTTTAAAGCTTCTTCCTCAGCCTTTTTCTTTTCTTCAGCTTCTTTTAATTTAGCTTCAGCTTCACGCTTTTCTTTCTCATCATACCAAGATAAGTGACCTGTAGCTTCAATTTCATCAATATCAGGCTTAGTTAATGTTTCAACCTTTATTAAGTATTTAGCAATTGTTTTTACTAAATCTAAATTATCAGTTAAAACCTTACGAGCTCTTTCATAACATTCTTCAACGATAGCTCTAACTTCTTTATCAATTTCTAAAGCAACTTGATCTGAGAAATTCTTTTCTTTTAAATAATCTCTACCTAAGAATACAGAACCATTATTTTGTTCATATGTGATTGGGCCTAAATTACTCATACCATATTCAGTAACCATAGCACGAGCAATCTTTGTTGCTTGTTCAAAGTCATTTGAAGCACCTGTAGATATTTCACCAAAATTAATTTCTTCAGAAACTCTACCACCTAAATAACCTGTGATTCTATCAAGTAATGATTGACGTGTTTCAAGATATCTTTCTTCTTCAGGAAGCATAAGTGCATAACCACCAGCTTGTCCACGAGGAATAATAGTTACCTTTTGAACAATATTAGCATTTTCAAGCTTTAAACCAATAACAGCATGTCCTGCCTCATGATGAGCAATAGTATTCTTTTCTTTATCAGAAATAACTCTACTCTTCTTTGCAGGTCCCATCATAACTCTATCTGTCGCTTCATCAATATCTTGCATATTAATAACCTTACGATTATCTCTAGCAGCTAAAAGCGCAGCTTCATTTAAGATGTTTTCAAGGTCAGCTCCGCTAAATCCTGGAGTTCTTTGAGCAACATCAGCTAATTTAACATTTGGTTCAAGATGTTTATTTCTAGCATGAACCTTAAGAATTGCTTCTCTACCCTTAACATCAGGGTTAGCAATTGTAATTTGTCTATCAAATCTACCTGGACGTAATAAAGCTGGGTCTAATACATCTGGACGGTTAGTCGCGGCCATAATGATAATACCAACATTACCATCAAATCCATCCATTTCAACTAATAATTGGTTAAGTGTTTGTTCACGTTCATCGTGTCCAC
>CAMJOZ010000009.1 GCA_946407635.1 uncultured Caryophanales bacterium | reverse complement strand
ATTTTAATAATTTAAAATGGATTAATTTTGGTGGTGGACATCATATTACTAGATTTGATTATGATATTGAAAAATTAATTAATTGTATTAATCTAGTTAAAAATAAATATAATGTTGATGTTTATTTAGAACCAGGTGAAGCAGTAGTATTAAATGCAGGTTATGTTTTAACAAGAGTACTTGATTCATTTAATAAAAATGGAATGAATTTTATTATTGTTGATACAAGCGCTGCTTGTCATTTCCCTGATGTATTAGAAATGCCTTTTTTACCACCTCTATATAATGCAGATTTAGAAGGTAATAATATATTATATAGAATTGGTTGCCCTACATGTTTAACTGGAGATGTAATTGGTAATTACAAATTTAAAGATAAAATAAATGTAGGTGATTTATTAATATTTGGAGATATGGCACTTTATACAACATGTAAAAATAATACATTTAATGGTATGCCACTTCCTGATATTTATGTAATGAAGAAGAATAAAAATATCATTAAATTAACTGATTTTGGTTATGATGATTTTAAAATGAGATTAGGTAAAATAAAAAGATAGGGCTTCCTATCTTTTTTGTTTTATTGATCTAGTGATGGACCTTGATAATTTTCACCAATAGATTCATCTGTATAATTAATCATTTCATGCTTATATGATTGTTTTAATATAATTGGTGTTACGAAAGAAGTAATTAAAATTAATGCTAAAACGAATGGTTGAATTGTCGCACTGATAATTCCAGCATCAATACCCTTTTGAGCACAAATTAAACATACCTCAGCTCTACACATCATACCAACACCACATCTAAGTGAATCTTTCATATTATATTTGCATAATTTGGCTCCTAAGCCACAGCCTATAACTTTACCAGCTATACCAGCAACTATGAATAATAATCCGAAAATAACAAATATTAAAGTAAATCCTGATGAGCTATCAGTAAATGAACCAATTGATGTTATACCTACCTTAGCGAAGAATACAGGTGTAAACAATAAATATGATGTCATATCAGCCTTAGATTCAATATAATCTGAATCCTTTAATCCTGATAAAATTAAACCAGCAAAGAAAGCACCAGTGATATCGGCAATTCCAAACCATTTCTCAGCTGCGTAAGAATAAAAAAATGCAATTGCAAGTGCGAATATAGGAATTCTTCTATGATGGTCATATTTGCTTGTAAGCTTTTTAAACAATAATCTAAATAAAATACCTAAGCCTATTGCGAAAACGAAGAATAAGAAGGTTTTTAATACTACCATACCTATTTCATATCCTGCATTAACATCTCCGCCAGCATTTGATACTAAAGCACCATCTAAAGCTACAATTATAGATAAAACAATAACACCGATAATATCATCTAGGATAGCTGCGGAAACAATAGCTGTACCTATTTTAGTATTTAATTTACCTAATTCCTTTAAAGCAGCTATTGTTACTGATACGGATGTTGCTGTTAAAATAACTCCATAGAATAAATTTCTAAATATTGTTTTAGTCATATTTGCTTCATTAGGAAGAATAAGTGATGCTAAGAATCCAAATCCCATTGGAACTATAACACCTAATGTTGTTATGACTATCGCAGATAAACCTGTTGCTTTAATTTGTTTAATATCAGTTTCAAGTCCTGCTGAAAACATGATTAATATAACACCGATTTCAGCTATAAATGCAATACCATCTAAAGCTGTTGGATTAAATATCGCATAATCTTTAATCGCATCAGGAAGTGGGATTAATGATACAAGACCTAAAATTACACCTGTAAATAATAAACCAATAACCTGTGGTAAACCTATTTTTCTACATCCAATGCTTAATAATTTTGAGATTACTAATATTAAAGCTAGAGGTAGAAGCACTTGAAATGCCTGTATAGCAAATATCATTAATATCAATCCTTTCCTAAAACATACAAATATGATTGTATCACTTTTATAAAGTGATAGCTTAGTAAAACGTTTTCTTATTAGAAAATATATTATAATATAAATAGTGTTTAATTGTGATAGTTTTTCCTTATTATTATATGATTTGAGTAGTATAATTTTAGTGAAATTGGAGTGATAAAAATGGCAGATGTTACACAAAGACAAATAAAAAGAAGAGAAATGATATTAAAAGGTAATTTATGGAAAACAATTATTTTTATAATTGCTCCTTTAGCTATATATCAATTATTTAATAGTGTTTATACATTAATTGACGCTGCCATCTGTGCTCAAATATCTACTAGTGCTCAAGCTAATGTTGTAGCTGTTAATCAAATAAAAAGTGCCATTTCTGCCTTTGGTGCTGGACTCGCTGCTGGTGGTGCAGTATTAGTATCTAGATATTATGGTGCTGGAAGAGTAAGTGATGCAAGACATGCCTCATCTAATATGCTTTTCTTATCATTAGTTTTGAGTGGCTTGTTATGCTTGTTATTTATACCACTTGCTTATCCATTACTTTTATTATGTCAGGTTCCAAGCGCGGCCGATGGTAATGTTCAACTTTACTTTATATTACAAATGATTGAATTAATTTTTGTTTCTTTAAATAGTGTTTTTATAGGACTTGAGAAGGCAAAAGGTAATTCAAGAGTTATAATGTTACTTAATTTATTAGTTTTAGTAATAAAAATATCATTAACATGCTTATTCGTATTCCCAATGGATTTAAAGAACATAATCTTTGTTGAGCTAGCGACAATAATCGCTCAAGGTACACTAACAGTTATTGGTATGTTCTTCATGTTTAGAAAGAATAATATTTTAAGATTATCATTAAAAATGATATTGCCAAAGAAAATATATTTATTTGATATATTAAAATTATCTGTTCCAATTTTTTTAGGAAAATTTGTTATGGCAATGGGTAAGGTTGTTGTTAATGGTATGTGTGGAGCGTATTGGAATACATACCAAGATCCTGAAATATTGGGTAGCTTAATTGTAGGTACTTTAGGTGTATCTAATAATATGTGTGGTTTGATTACATCTCCTACAAATTCATTTGAAGAAGGAGAATCAACTATTGTTTCTCAAAATTTAGGCAATAAAAATATTACAAGAGCTTTAAAAGCATTTGTTTATACATTAATTTCTGTAACTTTAGTTTCTATGACTGGATATATATTGATGAGATTTGTTTTTATCAATCAATTCGTTGAATTATTCTCATCACCTGATAAGGATGCTGAAATATATAAAAGCATGGTTAAAAATATATTTGTTTGGGATTCATTATCTATTCCAACTTTAGGTATAACTGCGGCTGTATTAGGATTATTATATGGTTTTGGTCAAACTAAGCTTTCTACAATTTTAAATTTAAGTAGAATAGGTAGTAGAATTATTTTCTTATCTATAGTTCACGCTGTTGCCCCTGATTTAAGTCCAACATTATGTGCTGGTTTATCAATGGGTATTTCTAATACAATTATTTTAGTTGTTGCTGTATTATTCTTAATTGGTTTCTTAATTTATATTAAGAAAAAAGGATATAATGGTATGCATATTGGTGATCCAGAGCCAGGTGTATCAAAATTAATAATGGATGATTTTGAAGTGATTAATGATAATAAAGAAGTATTAAATGATTTTAAAGTTGAAGATTTAGATGAAAATGATAATAAAGATGATGAATCTATCAAAGATTCATAAAATATGTTATTATTAATTGGGTGATTTATATATGGATATGGAAGAAAAGAAAATAGATGGTGAAGTTATATTTGATGGTCATGTTGTTAAACTTCACTTAGATAAGGTTAAATGCCCAAATGGTAATATAGCTTCAAGAGAAGTTGTTATTCACAATGGTGGGGCTGCTATTTTATATGTCAATGATAATGATGAAGTATTATTAGAAAGACAATATCGTTATGCTTATAATGAAGTTATATATGAGATTCCAGCTGGCAAATTAGAAAAGGGAGAAAATCCAAAGCTTGCTGCGATAAGAGAATTAGAAGAAGAAACTGGATTAAAAGTAAATGATTTAATTCATTTAGGTGATATATATCCAACATGTGGATATTCTAGTGAAATTATTCATATTTATTTAGCAGAAAATCCTACTAAAACTCATACAAATTTTGATGAGGATGAAGTTATTGATGTTTGTTATATTAAACTAGATAAAGTAAAAGAGATGATTTTGTCTGGAGAAATAAAGGATGCTAAAACTATTTGTGCTATCAACTATTATTTGTTAAGAAAGTAGTTTATTAAAAAAGAGTTAATTTAATTAACTTTTTTTTTTGATTTTATTATGTTATAATAAATTGATTGAAAGGAACGGTGTGTTTTAAAATATGAAAACTGTACAAATTTTTACTGATTCAACATCAGATGTTGTAAAAAAATTTAGAGAAGAAAATGAATTAGATTATGTAAGAATGGTTTTTACTTTTGCAGGTAAAAATTATGATGCTGATCTTGACTGGGCTGATATATCTCCAGCTGAATTCTATGGAATGATGAGACAAGGTCAAAGAGCTATTACTGGTCAAGTTCAATCTCAAGAAATAGAAACAAAATTCGAATCTGCTTTAGAGAAGGGATTAGATGTATTATATATAGCATGTTCATCAAAATTATCTCAATCTGTAAACATGGCTAAAACATTCTCTGAAGATTTAGCTAAGAAATATCCTGATAGAAAGATTGTTTGTTATGATTCATTAAGAAGTAACTATGCAGAAGGTTTAATGGCTATCAATGCTGCTAAAATGGCATTAGATGGTAAGTCTATTGATGAGATAGTTAAATGCTTAGATGAAACTAAATTAAAATATCAAACTTTCGCTACAGTTGGTTCTCTTGAATGGTTAAAGAAGGCAGGTAGAGTTAAAGCTGGTGCCGCTTTCTTTGGTAATTTATTCAGTGTTAAACCAATTATCGTTGGTGATAAGATTGGTAATAATTATGCGTTTAAGAAGGTTAAGGGTAGAAAGACTTCATTAGATGAATTAGTTAATATCATCGCTGAAAGAGTTGAAAATCCTGAACAATCATATTTATTTATTGAAAATGCTGACTGTGAAAAGGATGCAGAATATGTTAAGGCTGAAATAAGTAAGAAAGTTAATTTTAAAGAAATATTCATTAGTTCAATTGGACCTATCGTAGGTTCAACTGTAGGACCAGATTCAATCACTGTAAACTTCTATGGAAAAGAAGTAGAGATTGCTGGTGAAGAATAATGGATTCTAAAATTATTGACGGTTTAGATTTTTTAGAACTTGTTAAATGTGCCACAGAGAATTTAATCAAAGATGTTGAGAGAATTAATTCTTTAAATGTATTCCCTGTGCCTGATGGTGATACTGGTACAAATATGAGAATGACTTTAGAGGGTGGTATATCTGAAGCAAGTGCTCAAAACGAAAAAAATCTAGGTGTTTGTTCTAAAAATATAGCTAAAGGTATGATTTTATCTGGTCGTGGTAATTCCGGAGTTATTTTATCTCAGTTTTTTAAAGGTATATCTAACGGCTTTAAAGGATTAGAAAAGGCTAATGCGAAAGAATTTGCAAATGCTTTTTTAGAAGCGACTAAAAGAAGCTACCAAGTTGTACAAAATCCAACTGAAGGTACAATCCTTACAGTTATGAGAGAAGCTGGAGAGTTTGTATCAAATAATGTTAATGAAGATACAACTATTCCTGAATTATTGGAATTATATCTTTCTCAAGCTAGAAAAACATTAGATAAAACTCCTGAATTGTTACCTGTTTTAAAAAAGGCTGGTGTAATTGATTCTGGTGGTGCTGGCTTATGCTTAGTAATAGAAGGAATGCTATTAAAATCTAAAGGTGAAAAAATATCTGAAGAATCAATCTTAGATAAGAAAGAAACATTCAATAAAAATTCTTTATTAACATATGGTTATCAATTAGAATTTATATTACAGCTTCAAGAATCTAAAGTTAATACATCTAAATTTAAAATTGATAAAGTAAAAGATTATTTAAATTCTACTGGTAAGAATTTAACAATAAGACTTGAAGACACTAAGATTTATGCATCTATCAATACATTTAATCCAGGTCAAATTATTTCTGAATGCCGTAAATATGGTGAATTATTAAAAGCACAAATTCATAATTTGGATTTTAGTGGAGAATATAATTCTATTATTGAACCAGAAACAAAAGAAGAAAAACCTTTCAAGAAGTTCGCAACAATCGCTGTAGCGAATGGATCAGGATTAGTTGAAGTATTAAAAGAAATGGGAATCGATGTTGTGGTATCGGGTGGACAAACTATGAATACATCAACTCAAGATTTTATTGAAGCATTTAAATCTTTAAATGCAGAAAATATAATTGTCTTCCCTAATAATGGTAATATCTTAATGGCCGCTCAAATGGCTAGAGATAATTATAGTGATGCCAATGTTTATGTTGTTCCAACAAAAACAATAGCTCAAGGATTTAGTGCAGCGTCTATGTTAAATTTTGAATCAAACGATATTAATATCATTTTAGAAGAATTAAATGATGTTATTAAAAATGTGTCTACAATAGAAGTAACATATTCAGTTAGAGATTGTGTTATTAATGATATTAATATTAAAAAAGGTGATTATATTTGTTTATATAATAATGAGCTTATAGCATCTAGTACAGATAGAGTATCTGCATTAAAGGAAGCATTTAGAGTCATTGATGATTTTAAAGATAAAGAAGTTATGACTATATTATGTGGTAATGATGTATCAATTGATGAATCTGATAAGATTAAAAATTTAGCTGAAGCTTTCAATTCATCACTTGAAGTTTACCTAGTTGATGGTAAGCAAGATATATATAGCTATATCATTGGATTAGAATAAAAATTAATTAGCATTGGTGTGAAAACGCTAATGCTTTTTTATTTAAAAAATTTTTTCTTATCTATATATTATATATAATAATATAAGTAATTTTCTCAATTTTTGGGTGCTTGACAAGGTAAAAATATTGATTTATTATAACCACGAAATGAGGTTTTATAATGGACAATGTTATTATTGTTGAGTCTCCAAGTAAATCTAAAACCATCGCGACTTATTTAGGTAATGGCTATACTGTATTATCTAGTAAAGGTCATATTTGTGATTTGTTAATAGGTGGTAAGAACGGACTTGGAATTGATATAGAGAATAATTTTAAGCCTAATTATGTAATTAATGAGGATAAAGAAGAATTAGTTGATTATTTAAAGAAATTCTGTAAAGGTAAGAATGTTTATCTAGCAACCGACCCCGATAGAGAAGGTGAAGCTATAGCTTACCATCTAGCTAGAGTATTAGGACTAGATTTTGATTCTAATAATAGAATAGAGTTTCATGAAATAACTAAGACAGCTGTGAACAATGCTTTGAAGGAACCTCATAAAATTGATTTAAAGATGGTTGATTCACAAGAAACTAGAAGAATCATTGATAGAATTTTAGGATTTAGATTATCCAATTTATTACAAAGAAGAATTAATTCTAAAAGTGCTGGTAGAGTTCAATCCGTTGCCTTACTTTTAGCTGTAAATCGTGAACATGAAATATTAAAATTTATTCCTGAGGCATATTATGAGCTTGAAGCTTCATATATGGATACTAGAATTAAATTAAATAGTATTGATGGTAATGTAATTAATGATAAAAATAGAATTAAAGATAGATCTATATTAGAAAATATTATGAATAATATAGGTTTGTTTAAAGTTACTGATATTATTAATAAGCAAGTTAGAAAATCATCTTTACCAACATTTACAACATCTACATTACAACAAGATGCTTCAAACAAATTATCATTTTCACCTACTAGAACAATGAGCACAGCTCAAAGCCTATATGAAGGTAAAAATATTGGTAGTGAAACTGTAGGTTTAATTACTTATATGCGTACAGATTCAACTAGACTTGCTAACGACTTTGTTCAAAGTGCTTTTGAATATATCGAAGAAGAATTTGGTAAAGACTATTTAGGTACTGTTAAATTCAAGTCACAAAAGAATATGCAGGATGCTCATGAAGGTATAAGACCTACTGATATTACAAGAAATCCTGAGGTTATTAAGAAGTATTTAACTAATGATGAATATAGATTATATAAATTAATTTATAATAGAACTCTAGCATCTTTAATGGCTGATACAATATATGATTCTAAAAAGATAGTATTATCTAATATTAATAATACTGAATGGTCTATGCATGGATCTAGTATCGTATTTGATGGTTATTTAAGAGTTTATGATTCTAATAGAGATGATGAACAATATATTCCTAATTTACCTATTGGTAAAGAATTTGATTGTTCTGATATAAGAATATTAGATAAATTTACAGAGCCTAAAAAAAGATATACTGAAGCTTCTTTAGTTAAGGAAATGGAAGATTTAGGTATTGGTAGACCATCTACATATGCTCAAACTATTCAAACCCTAAGAGAAAGAGAATATATTAAAGTTGAAAATAGAACAATATTCCCTACTAGCCAAGGTATGCTTACATCTGAAAGATTGCAAGAATTTTTCTCTTCAATTATAAATGTTAAATATACAGCTATGATGGAAGATGAGCTAGATAAGATTGCTTCAGGTGATGTAAATGAATTAGATGAATTAAATAAGTTTTATGATTCATTTATGCCTTTATTTGAAAATGCTAAAAATAATATGGGATTTAAATATCCTATATTAACAGAGAAACTTTGTCCTAAGTGTGGTAATCCACTTGCGATAAGATTAGGTAAATTTGGTGAATTTACTTCTTGTAGCAATTATCCATATTGTAATTATATTGAACATGACGAAGGTGAAGATACAGGTATCGTTTGTCCAACTTGTGGCAATAATCATATCTTTAAAAAGGTATCTAAATCAGGTAGAAATAAGGGTTCAGTATATTATGCATGTGGTGATTATCCAAAATGTAAAACATCATTTAACGATAAACCAACAAGTGAAATCTGTCCAAATTGTGGAAGTATAATGCTTGAAGATAATAAAGGTAATTTATATTGTAGTCAAAAATGTGATACTAAATTAGATGAAGAATTTATTTGTCCTAATTGTGGTGTTGGTCATTTCGTTTATAGAGAGAATAAAAGATATAAAAATAGACCAGGATTCTATTCTTGTAGTAATTATCCAAAATGTAAAACTATTTTACCTGGAAAGCCAACAAAAGAGATTTGCCCTAACTGTGGTAAAATGATGGTTGAAGTTGATGGTACATTAGTATGTATGGATAAATGTACTGAAAAGAAAGAAGAAATTAAACAAGTTGAAGGTGATTTTATCACATGTCCAAAATGTGGTAAGGGTCACTTAATTGAAAGAACATCTACTAAGGGTAAAAATAAAGGTCAAACATTCTATGGATGCTCAAATTTCCCTAGATGTAAAAATATTGTTACAAAAGAAGAATATGATAAGTTAAAATAAGGCATAACTTTAAGTTATGTCTTTTCTTTTATTGCATTATTATGATATAATCTCTTTGTGAATTTTTAATGGAGTTTGATCTTTATGGGATTTTTTGATTTATTTAGAAGAAAAGATAAAAAACAAAAAGAAAAATATAAATTAGGCCTTCATAAGACAAGAGAAGGTGCTTTAAAGACTTTAAAAGAAATCTTAGATAAATCTGATAAGATTGATGATGATTTATTTGATAAATTAGAAGAAATCTTTATTATGGCTGATATTGGTGTTGATACAGTTATAGATTTTATCGATGGATTAAAAGATGAAGTAAAAAATAAAAAGATTACTGATCCAAAACTATTACAAGAAATGATTATGGACAGAATGTTTGAAATATATTTGAATGGTGAAATAGTTAATGCCAACCTAAATTTAAATAAAAATGGTTTATCAGTTATTTTATTTGTTGGTGTTAATGGTGTAGGTAAGACTACAACAATAGCTAAAATAGCTAATTCATATAAAAATCAAGGTAAAAAGGTTTTACTCGCAGCTGGTGATACATTTAGAGCAGGTGCTGTTGCTCAACTTGATGTATGGGCTAAAAGAGTAGGTGTTGATATCGTAACTAAACCAGATGGTTCAGATCCATCTAGTGTTATGTTTGAGGCTGTTAAAAAGGCTAAGGATGAAAATTATGATATTTTATTATGTGATACTGCAGGTAGATTACAAAATAAAGTTAATTTAATGAACGAGCTTGCTAAAATGAAAAGAGTCATTCAAAAAGAATGTCCTGATGCACCACATGAAACATTATTAGTTATTGATGCTACTACAGGTCAAAATGGTATGAGTCAAGCAAAAGCATTTAAGGAAGTTACTGATGTTTCAGGCGTAGTTTTAACAAAGCTTGATGGTACATCTAAAGGTGGTATTGTACTTGCTATTCGTCATGAATTAGGTATTCCAATTAAATATATTGGTTTAGGTGAAGGTATTGATGATTTAGAGGTGTTTGATATTGAACAATACCTATATGGACTTTTCGCAGATTTCTTTGAGGAATAATTATGGAACTAGAAATTAGAGAAAATATAATAAGACTTTATGATTTATATCAAAATTTATTAACAGAAAAACAAAGATTATATTTTGAAGATTATTATTTTTCTGATTTATCTATTTCTGAAATTGCTGATAATTATAATATTTCTAGAAATGGAGTTCATGATCAAATTAAAAGAACTGTTAATGAGCTTAATGAGCTTGAAGAAAAATTAAAATTAAATGAAAAGATTAATAAAATTAGTAAATTAGATATTGATGATGATAATAAAAAGTATATCATTGATATTTTGAAAGGGTAGATTATATGGCATTTGATAGTTTATCATCTAGATTACAAATGGGTTTAAGAAGAATTACTGGTAAGGGTAAGCTTAACGAAAATGATATTGATGAAATGTTAAGAGAAGTTAGACTTTCTTTATTAGAAGCCGATGTTAATTACAAGGTTGTTAAAAAATTCTTAAATGATATTAAAGAAGAAGCTTTGGGTGAAAAAATCTTAAAAGGTTTAAATCCAGGTCAGCAAGTAGTTAAGATTGTAAGAGATGAATTAAAAAAGACCTTAGGTGATGAGGCAGTTGAATTAAATTTTAAAAAGAGTGGTCAAACTATTGTTATGGCAGTAGGTTTGCAGGGTGCTGGTAAAACAACTGCAGTAGGTAAGATGGCTTTATTTTATAGAAAAAAGCTAAAGAAAAAACCATTCTTAATCGCAGCCGATATTTATAGACCAGCTGCGATAGATCAATTAGTTACTTTAGGTAAATCAATTGATGTTCCTGTATTTGAAATGGGAACTAAGGTTAAGGCAGAAAAGATTGTTGAAGAAGGACTAAAGAAAGCAAAAGAAGAAGGCGCTGATTTTGTTTTAATCGATACTGCTGGTCGTTTACAAATCAATGAAGAGTTGATGCAAGAATTAAAGAATGTTAAAGATATAGCTCATCCAGATGAAATATTATTAACTGTTGATGCGATGGCTGGTCAGGATGCAGTTAATGTTGCTATGGAATTCCATAAAGATTTGGATATCACTGGTATTATTTTAACTAAGCTTGATGGTGATACTCGTGGTGGTGCTGCTTTATCTATCAAAGAAATGACTGGTATACCTATTAAGATTATGTCTAATGGTGAAAAGCTTGATGCGATGGAAATTTTCTATCCAGATAGACTTGCAGATAGAATATTAGGTATGGGTGATGTTTTATCTTTAATTGATACAGTAACTGAAAATATTGATGAAGATGAAATGAAATCAATGGCTGAGAAGATGATGTCTTCAAGCTATAATTATAATGATTTATTAAAACAATTTAAAATGATTAAAAGAATGGGTTCTATCTCAAAAATCTTAGGATTCTTACCTGGTATGGGTAAAATGAAGAATGCTATGAGTAATGTTGATGATAAAGCTTTTGATAAGATTGAAGCTATTATTTATTCAATGACTGAACAAGAGCGTAAACATCCTGAATTAATTGATAAGGATTTTAAGCGTAGAGATAGAATAGCTAAGGGTTCTGGTAGAAGTATTCAAGAGGTTAATAAATTACGTCAAACTCTTGAACAAATGAAAGCTACTATGAAACAAATGAAAAATATGGATGAGGCCGATGCGAAGAGATTACAATCTCAAGTTAAAAACGGTAATTATTCTGGTATAGCTCAACCTAAGGCTCATAAGGGTAAAGGTAAGGGCAAAGGTAGTTTTAGATATTAATTAAAAATCCAAGTTTTTCTTGGATTTTAATTTCAAAAGGAGGTAATTTAAATGAATCTAGTTACTAGTATTTATAAAATTGAAAATATAAATTTATTAAAAGATTATTTAGATTATGCTCTAATTAATGTGCCTAAATATTCTATTAATTATAAAGATATTGATGTTGATAAAGCTGTTAAGCTTTGTGATGAAAATAATATTAAGGTTATTTTATCTATTAATAGAATTATGCATCCAGGTGATTTAAATAATGTTGAAGAATTAATTAATAAATATAAAGACAAAGATGTGTTGTTTTATATAGCTGATTTAGGCGTATTAAATATCTTAAAAAAATATGATTTATTAAATAAAGTAATTTATAATCCTGAAACAATGATTACAAATTATTTAGATTTAAAATTATATAATGATATGGTATTAGCTTGTGGTGTTTCAAATGAAATAACATTAGAAGATTTAAAGCTGATGTATGATAAAACTAATTCAAATATTTTTTATCAAGGATTTGGACTAAGATTAATGTTTTATTCAAGAAGAAAATTAATATCATTATATGGTAATAAGAATAATACAACATATCCAAAAGAAAATGTTTATTTAAGAGAAATAACTAGAACTGATTATATGCCTATAATAGAAAACGAAGAAAACACATTAATTTATAGACCATATTACATTTCTTTATTAGACAAATTAAATGATATTAAATTTGTTAAATTTTTATATATTGAATCATTTAATATCGATATGTATTTATTTAAAGATATTAATAGAATTTATTTTGAAGCAATAAAGAATGATAAATTATTATATGTTTTACCTGAATTTAATTCATTAAAATTAAATATTGAGGATGGATTTATTTATAAGGATTCTGTATATCAAAAGGAGGAGCTTAAAAAATGAGTAAGTATGAATTATTAGCTCCTGCAGGAGATTTAGAAAAATTAAAAATTGCTATTTTATATGGTGCGGATGCAGTATTTATTGGTGGACTAAAATTTTCTTTAAGATCCAGAGCATCCAATTTTACAATTGATGATATTAAAGAAGGTTGTGATTTTGCCCATAAACATGGTGCAAGAATTCATGTAACATGTAATATTGTTATGCATAATTTAGATACTGAAGGTATTATTGATTATCTAAAAGAATTAGAAAATGCAGGTGTTGATTGTATTATTGCATCAAGCTTGTATATTTTAGAAATGGTTAAAAAACACACAAAAATGGAAGCCCATGTTTCAACTCAAGCTTCAACAACAAATGATGAAGCTGTTTCATTTTATGAATCACTAGGTATGGATAGATGTGTTTTATCAAGAGAATTATCTTTAGATGAAATAGAAATGATTAAGAAAAAATCCAATATTGATTTAGAAGTATTTATTCATGGTGGTATGTGTGTTTCATATTCAGGTAGATGTATGTTATCAAATAATATGACTAATAGAGATGCTAACCGTGGTGGATGTGCACATAGCTGTAGATGGTGTTATGATTTAGTTTCTGATGGTAAAGTATTAAACCCTCTAGGTGATTATTTTGCGATGAGTAGTAAAGATTTATGTGCGATAACTGCTATACCTAGATTGATGGATATAGGTGTTAATTCATTTAAAATAGAAGGTAGAATGAAATCTTTACATTATATCGCAACAGTTGTTAATAGCTATCGTAAAATAATTGATGAATATGAAAAGAATCATAATGTTGAAGATTTTGATTATTATATTAACCAAATTTCAAAGGCTGAAAATAGATTAACATCAACTGGATTTTTGTTTAATGAACCAACAGTAGAACAAGAACTATATGATTTAAATTTATCAGTTCCAACAAAGGATTTTATTGGCATTGTTAAGGGCTACGAGAATGGTATGCTTATTGTTGAAGTAAGAAATTATTTCTTGCCAAACACAACAATTGAAGTATTTACTCCTAATGAAACATTTGATCTAAAAATAGGTAATATTTATGATTTAGATGGTAATATTAAAGAATCATGTAATCATCCGCTTGAGATTGTTAAATTTGAAGGACCTAAATTAGATGAATACAGCTTATTGAGGTTAAAATAATGTTTAAAATCAATGATCGTTCATTTAATGTAATTAATAAGGTTGATAAAAGATTAAATGGCTGGAGAATGCATGTTGAAAACCCTGAACTTGTTGTTATTATTTCAGGCTATCAGCTAGATGGTGATGATGTTTTAAAAATAATAAATGATCATAAAAGATTTATTTATAGAAGAATTAATGTTAATAATACTAAGCCTCAAACATTACATTTATTAGGTAAAGAATATGATGTTAAAATAATTGAATCTGATGTTGAAAATGTGTTAATTGATGATTCAATAAATCTTTTTAAGATTTATACTAAGAATAATAATCCAGCACACAATAAAAAAATTGTTTATGATTATTATAAATTAATCTTAAAAAATATTGTTTCAAAATATTATTCTGAAATTAAAGAAATATTTAATATAGATTTTGATGTTAAGTTTAAATATAAAGAAATAAAAACATATTATGGTGAATGCTTTTCTGAAGATAAAATTATTATTTTAAACATTAAAGATGCCAAATATGAGCTTAAATATATTTTGAGTATTATTTATCATGAATTTACACATTTTTATTGTCATGGACATGGTAAAAAATTTTATGATTTTATAGAAACTAAATTTCCTAATTATAAAAAATTACAACAAGAATTAAGAAAAATTAGATACAGTGATTTATATTAAAAATTAAAAAATCATAATTCTTGATTTTTGGATATGTTTTAAGTATAATAAGAAAGTATTCTTAAGGAGGATATTAAAATGGCTAATGGAAAACAAGTTGAAATAACTGAAAAATATAAAAAGGAACTAGAAGCAGAACTAGAATTTAGAAAGAACGCAGAAAGAGAAAGAATCTTAACTGCAATCGCTGAAGCTAAGTCTCAAGGAGACTTATCTGAAAATGCTGATTATTCATCTGCAAGAGAAGCTCAATCTATCAATGAAGCTAGAATTACTGAACTTGAAGAAACTTTAAAGCATGCTCGTATTGTTCAAGTTGTTAATATTGAAATCGAATATGTAGCTTTAAAGAAGAAAATGAAATATCAAATTTGTGGTAGTGAATCAAATCCATTTGAAAATAAGATTTCAAGTGATTCACCACTTGCAAAGGCTGTATTAGGTCATAAGACTGGAGATGTAGTTTATATGTCTTTAGAAAATGGTTCTGATACAGAAATTAAAATTATTTCAATTGATGAATAAGAGATTTTCGAATCTCTTTTTTATTTTTAAAAAAAACATTTGACTATTTATAATTAATAAATTATAATGTATTCGTTGTAACATGCACCACATAGAAAAGGTCTAAAATGATGAAAAATCTACCTTAATAGTGTGTCTTAAATTTATAAAGGAGGTAATACGACATGTATGCAATTGTAGAAACTGGTGGAAAGCAAGTAAAGGTAACTGTTGGTGAAGCAATCTATGTTGAAAAGATTGAAGTAGCTGAAGGTGAATCTTATACTTTCGATAAAGTTTTATTAGTATCTGATGACAGTAAGGTTAAGGTTGGTGCTCCATATGTTAAGGGCGCTACTGTAACTGCTAAGTGTGAAAAGCATGGTAGAGGACAAAAGATTAGAATCTTCAAGTATCGTCCTAAGAAGCATTCTCATACTAAGATGGGTCATCGTCAATCTTACACAAAGTTTGTTGTTGAAGCAATCAACTTAAAGTAATGACAACATATTCTATTAAAGAAGAAAATGAAAAAATATTTGTAGAAGTAAAAGGACATACAAATTATAACGATAAAGGTTATGATATATTGTGTGCATCCATATCTACAATGACAATATTTACTATTAATTCATTAGATAATCTTGGTTACAACATTGAAGATTTGAAAAATGAAGATGGATTTATATCATTTAATGTTTTAAGTGATAAAACTAGTAAGGGAATAATTAAGACTTTGAAAGAATTACTTGATGATCTATCAAAGAAGAACCCTGAATTTATTAATGAAAAATAGGAGGAAACTTATATGTTATTAGAATTAGATATTCAATTATTTGCATCTAAAAAAGGTGTTGGTTCTACTAAGAACGGCCGTGATTCTGAAGCTAAGCGTTTAGGTGCTAAGGTTTCTGATGGTGAGGTTGTTTCAGCTGGATCAATTTTATATCGTCAAAGAGGTACAAAGATTTTCCCAGGTACTAATGTAGGTCGTGGTTCTGATGATACATTATTTGCCAAGGTAAATGGTACTGTAAAGTTTGAGCGTAAGGGCAGAGACAAAAAGCAAGTTTCTGTTTACCCAGTTCAAGATTAATAAAATGTGCCCATATATAATGGGCATTTTATTTTTTTAAGGAGGTGTTTTTATGTTTGTTGATGAGGCCAAGATATTAGTTGAAGCTGGTAAAGGTGGAGATGGTATTGTTGCGTATCGTAGAGAATTAAAAGTAGAGCGTGGTGGACCATTCGGTGGTAACGGTGGTAAAGGTGGCTCTGTAATTTTTAAGGGTAGTGAAGGATTATCTACACTTTTAGATATTAGATATAATCAAAAGATAAAAGCATCTGATGGTGAACGTGGTAAAAATAAAGGTCAATATGGTGCTAACGCAGAAGATAAAATTGTTTTAGTACCTTTAGGAACAACAATTTTTGATGATGAAACTAATAAGGTTATTGGTGATATTAAATCAAAAGATAATGAAGTTGTAGTATGTGCTGGTGGCCGTGGAGGTAGAGGTAATTTAGCTTTAGCTAATGGTACCTTTAAATGTCCTGACTGGTGTGAAAAGGGTGAACCAGGCGAAAAGAAGATGATTAGATGTGAATTAAGAGTTTTAGCTGACTGTGGTTTAGTTGGATTCCCATCTGTTGGTAAATCAACTTTAATTTCAGTTGTAAGTGAAGCTAAGCCAAAAATTGCATCATATCATTTCACAACTTTACAACCTAATTTAGGTATGGTTAGACTTGATGATGGTAGAGATTTCGTAATGGCAGATTTGCCTGGTATTATTGAAGGTGCTCATGAGGGTTTAGGCTTAGGTCTAGAATTCTTAAAGCATATTGAACGCTGTAGAGTTATTGTTCATGTTGTGGATATGGCCGCTGTTGATGGTAGAGATCCTATCGAAGACTTTAAAATAATAAATAACGAATTAAAAGAATATAAAATGAATTTATCTAAGCGTCCAATGATTGTTGTCGCGAACAAAATGGATTTACCTGAAGCTGAAGAAAACTTAAAGAAATTCAAGAAATTTTATAAGGGAGATATTATAGAAATATCTGCTTTAACTAAATCTAATTTAAATGAATTATTATATAAGATTAGAGATTTATTAGATCAAACTGATGAATTTAGTTTATTTGAAGAGGATGAGCTTGATGTAGTAGAATATACATTAAAAGAAGAAAAGAAGCCTTTTGAAATCAAAAAGGATGATGATGGTGTATATAATGTTACAGGTGAAAAAATAGAAAAATTATTCTATATGACTGATTTTGATTCTGATATGGCAAGAGCTCGTTTTGCTCGTCAATTAAGAAGCTTAGGTGTTGATGATGAATTAAGAAAAAAAGGTGTACAAAATGGTGACACCGTTAGAATAATTGATTTTGAATTTGAATTTATAGATTAAGCTGAGAAATCAGCTTTTTTTATTGTAAATAAATTAATTTTCATATAAAATTCTTATAGAGGTAATAACATATGATTATAGATTTAAAGAAAGAACAAATGAATATTTCAGAGGCATTATTTATCGCAAAGCCCCATGATACAATAATACTTGATGATATAATTTATTATGAAAAAATCGTTGTAGATAAGCCTTTTATTAAAATGGTTGGTAAAACTAATACTACAATTTCATATGATGATACAGCAAGTACTATAAGAGATGGTATTAAGCTTGGGACTACCAAATCTGCGACATTTATGGTTAAAGAAGAAGCTCATGATTTTTATGCTTATTCAATAACATTTTTAAATTCACATGAGAAAAAAACTGAAGATGGTGAACAAGCAGTTGCTTTTAAAAGTGAAGCTTCAAATACTTATTTAAATAAATGCAAATTTATTTCATATCAGGATACATTATATTTTGATTATGGAATTAACAATTTAATTGTAGATTCATACATAAGTGGTGATATTGATTTTATATTTGGTAGTGCTGACTTAGTTATTTATAATTCAACAATAACATCTCGTGCTAAATTTAATAGATCATATTATTTTGCACCATCAACATTAATTCAAAACAGACATGGTTTTGTAGTATATAAATCTCTATTTAATCAGGATGGAGAGATTAAATCTTATATTTGTAGACCTTGGTATCCATCTAAACAAATATCACCTGTAGTACCTAGATTATCTGTAATAGATTCTGAATTTGTTGGTGATATTTCATTAGATGTAATTAAAATGAGAGAATATCATCCAGATTATCATGAAATTGAGATAATTAATGGTGATTTTGATAACAAGAAAAAACTTAATAAAATAGATTTTATTAATAAAACTTTAGATTATTATAAAAATATTGAATTTTAAGGCATTGTTTAATGCCTTTTTATGTTATAATGAAGTGATTGCGAGTTGATTTTATGATAAATTTCCATAAGTATGGATTTTTAGACTGTAAAAGGCTGAAAAAAATACTAGAAGATTCAAACATTTATCTAAATGAATATAACCCCATCTATCTTTTTGTTTGGGCCGATTTATATAAACCTGAAATCTATTTTGGTAGAGATTTCACTTATATAAAATATTACCTGAATGATTTTGGTTTTGTTTATTATCCGCCGATTGGGAAAGGCAACTACAATCTCGCAATTGTTGAATTAGAGCTTGATGCTCAAGAACGTGGAATCGATTTTTATATGGCACCTGGTTTACAATCTAGCTTAATTAGATATAAAACCTTAGGATATACCTTTTATGAAAATGAAAATAGAAACACTTATATTTATTCAACTTCGAATTTCAATTTAACTGGTAATGCTTTTAAGAAATATAAAAAGAATTTACAACAGTTTAGTAAAGAACACAAAAACACAAGAATTAAGATAATTAAAAAAGAAGACTTTAATAGTATTTTAGAATTTATAGCAAACTATAGATCCCAAAATGAGATTAAGGCAGACCAAAAGTTTTATTCAAAGCTTAATATGTTGAAGCAATGTATGGAACATTTATATGAGCTTGATATGTATGGTATAGTTGTATTAGATGACGAAAAAATCTATGGATTTAGTATCGCATCTATAATGGATAACTGTACATATGTACATATTATTATGGGTCTAGATGATGATTGTTATGATGTTGTAATGTTCCAAATTGCTAGATATGCCGAAACAAAAACTAGATATTTAGCATTAGAAGGACATTTTGGTAACGCAAAAGAAAAGAAGAGATTAGAGGATTATTTACCTTTAAGAATAGAAAAATATTATGGTACTTTCAATATTTAAGTAAATAAAATAATTATTTAAAAGGAGAATTATAAAATGGAAGAAAACAAGAACAATATCCCTGAGAGTGTTTGGGCTCCAGGTGTACCTCAAAATATTAAGGCAGAAGATGTAATAACTTTAGATGAATTAACAATAATGGCTATTAATTATTTAATTAATAATGTTATTATTCCTCATGGATTTAAAATTGAACCAGGATTTCCTAGAAAAGAGATTCCTCAAATTGGTGTAAAAAAGGATGGTGTTTTATATGGAATTATTGTTGTTCCTAGTATTTTCCCTAAATATGTTACACTTCAAGATGAATTTAGAATTAAATTAGTTGAGATGTGTGAAAAGGGTGATATTGTGCCTTTATTCGCAGCAGTTGGATATAAGTCAATTGATGATGATAGAGCTAAAGAAAGCCTAACATTAAAGGGTGATGTATTTATGACAACATTCCAAGGCTTCATCAAATTAACTAAAGATGAGAAGCAAAGCTATGCTTTAACTAAAGAAAATTTCTATAATATCGGTGAATAATTATGGATTTCAAATACGAATTACATCATTTAAAAGGAAATACATATTATATTGATGGACCTACAAATTGTGGTGTTTATGTTTTAAATGATAAAAAAGAAGTGGTTTTATTTGATTGTGGAACATTAGAGGATGGGCCTAAGATTTACGAAACACTTCAAAAGAATAACATGACAATTACTCATATTATTTTTTCACATTGTCATGCTGACCATTATATGGGAAGCTTATATATTACTAAGAAGGTTAAATGTAAATTAATTGCATCTAAGGTTGAAAGAGGATTTTTTAGAGACCATAAGTTAGATATTGGATTTTTATATGGTGGATATCCTTTAGATGAATATGATTCTAAATTAATGCATATAGATTCAAATGATGAAATCGATGCCTTAGATCAAATACCTGGAGGTATTGAATATTTTCATATTCCGGGACATCATTATGGTATGATAGGAATTAAAACTCCAGATGATGTATATTTTGTTGCTGATACACTAGGCTCAATAGATTTAGTTGAAAGAGCTCATATTTTATTAATGTATGATGTAAAAGGTTATTTAGAATCTTTAGATTTTGTTAAATCATTAAATGGTAAAATAGTGGTTCCAGCTCATAGTGAGGTAACAACTAATATCGCTCCTTTAGTCGATTTTAATAAACAAAATATTTATGATATTATTGATATATTATTGGATTATTTAAAAGAAGAACATAATTGTACTGAATGTACATCTTATATTTTTGATTATTTTCAGTTAAAAATTTCTTATAATAAATATTGTTTAATATTATCAACTATCAGAAGCTATTTATCTTATATGTCTAATAGTAAAATGATAAGAAATTATTTTAAAGATAATAGATTAGTTTTTAAAAATGATAAATAAATAATAAAAAATGGTGAATTCAAATTCACCATTATTTTTTTAACTTCTCTAAAATTTTAGCTTCAATTTGTTTTGGAACATATTTAGAAATATCAACTCCAAATGCGACAAGCTCTTTTATCGCAGAAGATGTAACAACCTGTAATTTAGTTGTTGGCATCAATAATACAGTTTCAATATTAGGATAAATATCTCTATTATATTGGAATAGTTGGAATTCAGCTTCATAATCTGAATAATTTCTCATTCCTCTTACAATAATATTAATATTATTTTCTTTACAATAATTAACAACCAACCCATCTGATGATGTAACAATAACATTAGGTAATTGTTTAGTGCATTCTTTAATCATTTCAATTCTTTCTTGAATTGTGAATGTTGAAGACTTTAATATGTTATTACTGATTAAGACATGAACTTCATCAAAAAGTTTTGATGCTCGCTTTATTAAATCTAAATGACCATTAGAAATTGGGTCAAATGAACCAGGATATACACATTTTTTCATAATAACACCTCATTTATAAAAATTATATAATATAATTTTATAAAAATCGATAAAATATTTATTTTTTGTGTTAAAATTGATAATAGGTGATGTATTTTGAAAACTATAGTTATCGCAACAAACAATAAACATAAAGTTTATGAATTTAGATCTATGTTCAATAATCCAAATATTGAATTTAAAACATTAAAAGAAATTGGATATGATAAAGATATCATTGAAGATGGTAATTCATTTATTGAAAATGCATTAATTAAAGCTAGAACTGTTTCTCGTGATTTAAATTGTATTGCTATAAGTGATGATTCAGGACTTGAGGTTAGAGCCTTAAACTGGGCACCAGGTATATATAGTGCTAGATATGCTGGTGGACATGACGATTTAGAAAATAATAAATTATTAATTAAAAACCTTAAAGGAGTAGAAGATAGATTCGCAAGATATGCATGCGCTATCGCTGTTGTTTATCCAAATGGCGATGAAATAACTGAAATTGCTTATTGTGAAGGAAAAATCGTTGATACACCTAAAGGTGAAAATGGTTTTGGATATGATCCATATTTTTATGTTGATGAATATAAAAAAAGACTTGCAGAAGTTTCTTTAGAAGAAAAGAATAAGATTTCTCATAGAGCTAAAGCCATCAGAAAAATCAAGGAGAGAATTGATGAAGATTTTAATATTATCAGATAATCATTCAAGAAGAATAAATGATTTTGATTTTTTAAAATATGATTATATTATTCATTGTGGTGATTATGGTGATTCATTAGATATCATTAATAATAAAAATATTATTTATGTAAAAGGTAATTGTGATTCTTATGGAGAAAAAGAAGTATTAATTGATATTAATGATAAAAAATATTTAATTACTCATGGTGATTTATATGGTGTTAAATATGATTATTTAAGATTAGAACTTAAAGCATTATCTTCAAATGTTGATATAGTTTTATTTGGACATACTCATAGACAGACATATTTTAAAGATAAAGGTAAAATATTCATTAATCCTGGTAGCTATCAAGAGGATGAATATGTTGAAATTGAAGATAATAAAATTAAATTTATGATAGGAAAAACTATAAAGAAAGTATACGAAATGTAAAGGAGGTCTAAAATGCCAAGCTTAAATGATATTTTATGCTTAGATAAAACTCAATCAACAATAAAAAAAATTGATTTATTTTTATCAAGCCACGAAAAAAATTCATATGAATATATTAAAGCAGTATCATTTAAAGCTACTATTTTAGATTCTTTAGGTAAAACAAATGATGCTTTAAAGCTAGTATATAGTTTCGTTCCAGAATTTAGATATTTAGAACCAAAATCTATAGTCGAAATATGTAATGTTATTATTGATATTTCAATAACTAATGATAAATATGATCAAGCAATTAAATATATAACAGTTAAAAAGAATTATTTGGCTGTTTCTCAATCTAGTGAATATTATAAAGATCAAATTAGATTATTCCTTAAAATGGATGATAAGGTAAAAACCTTAGAAATAGTAAAAAAGTTTTTAGATGATGATATTACTAAAGAAGAAGAAATTTATGCAAAAGAAATATTATCTAGATTATATTTTGATAATAAAGAATATGATAATTATTTAGAAATAATAAAGCCTTTAGAGGATTATTATAAAGATAATATAAGACTTGAATCATTAAAAGAAATTAATTTTAATAAGATTTTAATTAATTATGAAAGAAATAAATATATAGATGTCATTAATGAAGGTAATAAATTCTTAACTGATAATAATGATGATCCAAAGTATTCTTTGAAGTGTGCAACTATTTTAATAAAGACATATTTAATATGTTCTGATAATAAAAGAGCTTCAATTATTGAATCAAGATATTCAGATTTATTAATTGGTAAATATATAGATGAAGAAATAAATTTTAGCTACGCAGCTTTAGATTTATATAATAAAATTAATTCTATTTCATCTATTAAAGAATATCATGATAAGATTAAAGAATTAGAAGAATTAAAAAAGCCAATTGTTAAAGCACAACCTAAAAAGAATAATAAAACTCCTATTAAAGAAGAAATTGTTATTCCTGAAATATCTTTTTCACCTCAACAATCAAGTGAATTTCATGGTGGATTATTAAATCCTAAGATTGAAACTAAGGTTGTTAATGAACAAATTATTAATAGAGTTTCAGGCAAAATAGATATAAATATAAGTGAAGATTTCTTAAAGCTTTCAAAAATATTTGAAGATATTTCATGCTGTAACTTAGATACTAAATTTAGAGAATTATTTAGAAATGCTTGTATAGAATTAACTAAGGAATATAAGATTGATGAGGCTTATATTCTTTATTATGATAAAAAGTATTTAGGTTTACATTATAAAAAAGAAAGAGCATATGATAAATTAATTGATATTGATGAAATAACTAATACAGTTAATTATGTTTCTTATTTAAATGATAAAGAAGTATTCTTAAATAAAAATGATAGAGTATATAATCAAAATATTTTAACTAATCTAGAATATGATGAAAATATTAATGCTTTTGCAATGCCACTACATAATGATGTTGGTGTTATTGCATCTATAGCTTTTATTTCTTATGAAGATTTTTTAAATCAGGATTTATGTTATGAAGCATTAAAATTATTAAGTAATATTATTAGTGTTAGATTAAATATGGAAATTAAAAATAATCAATTAGAATATCAAAATCTAATTAAATTAAAGGTATTAGAAAATTTCCCTAATGGTATTAAAATATACGCTAATGATTATATTCATTTTAATGATAATGCAATAAATATGACGGGTGCGATTGAGGATATGAAGTTCCTTGATTATGTTTATATGATTGATAAGGAATATCAAGCTAAATATCGTCAAATTCATAATGATACATTAAATCATCAACATGATAATGAAATTACTTATACAATAACTAATGATGGTGTAACTAAATATATTAAAGAATCAATGTATCCTTTAGTATATGATAATAGTATTTATATTTTATCAATATTAGAAAATAAAACATCTGATATTGAAGAAAAAAATAATTTAAAAGATATTGCATATTTAAATCCAATATCTAAGGTTAATACTGAATTAAAACTAATATTAGATATTAATGAAATAATAAATGAAGATTATTATAGTATTATTTCACTTGAGGTTATTGATTTTAAATTATATGAAGATTTATATGGTATTAATTTTACTAATCAATTAATTTACGCACTAGGCTTAAAACTAAATGAAGCTATCGCAGGTGAATATAGCTTTAGCTTATATCATTTAGATAGAGATAGATTTGTATTACTTGCAAAAGATATTATTGATAAAAGAGTATTACAATCTAAATTAGTATTAATATTATCTAATGCATCTAAAAATTTAGATAATTTAAATAAAAGATTAAAAATCTTATTTAATGTTGGTGTTTATAAAAAAGGTAAGGGTGTTAATATAGAAGAGCCTTATGAGGCTTTAAATTACGCACTTGATGCTTTAAATGATGCTAAGATGATGGATGATATTAAAACACATATAGCTTTTTATGATAATGAATTATCTAAAAAGAGATTTTATGATAATAATTTAGTTACTACGATTTCTGAAGGAATTGATAAAGGTAAAATAGCTATTAGTTATCAACAAATAGTTAATTTAAGTAATAAATCATTGTATGGTTTTATGCTAAAGCTTACTTTAGATAGCTATGAAATAGAATATGATAAGATGTATGAGGTTATCAAAAGAAAGAATTTAGTTAAAGAAATGGATAAATATTTAATGGTAAATGCCTTTAAAGAATTAAAAATGTTAAAAGATAGTATTGGCTATGCATTATTTTATTTACCACTTCATGAAGAATTATTTAGTGATTTTAATATTAATTTTTTCAAAAAACAGCTTACATTTTATAAAATTAATCCAAAATATATTGTATTAATTTTTAATAAGTGTAATATAAAATATATTAAGGAGCTAAAACAATTAGGCTTCTTAATAGCGACAACTAATATATTTGATATTTATTTAGATTCTGTTGATTATTTATTTTATGATTATAATTTAGGTGGACTAGATTCAATTAAGGATATTTATGATCTAGTTAAGCTTCATGATAAAGAAATAATTATAAATAATGTTAATACTAAAGAAGATATGATTTATATGAAAAATAATAATTTTGATTTAATCTATGGTAACTATTATAAAAATGTTAAGAGGATTAAAGATATTATTGAAAGTTTTAAATAATAAAGGAATGATTTTTTATGAGAGATTTTAAGAATGTTAAAAGAGTAGTTGTTAAAATAGGTTCTTCAAGTCTTGTTAATAAGGATTTATCTATAAATTTACCAGTTATAGTAAACGTTATGGAGAATTTTAAAAATCTTATTGATAAGGGTATTGAGGTAGTTTTAGTAACAAGTGGCGCTATTGCCTTAGGTATGCATGAACTAGGTATGTCAAAAAAGCCAAGTGTTATGGCTTTAAAGCAAGCTTGTGCAGCTTTAGGTCAAGCTAAGTTAATGGAAGCTTATAATAAAGCATCTGAAATATATAATTTAAAGGTTGGTCAGATTTTAGTAAATCATGATGACTTCCAGGTTAGAAAAAGAATGCTATATTTAACTAATACTCTTGATGAGATGTTTAAACAAAAAATTATTCCTATTATTAATGAAAATGATGCGTTAGCTGTTGATGAAATTAAGGTTGGAGATAATGACACATTAGCTTCAATGATCGCTCCAATTGTTAAAGCTGATTTATTAATTTTATTTTCTGATATTGATGGTTTATATGATAAAAACCCTAAATTATATCAAGATGCTAAATTAATAAATGAAATATCAGAAATAACAGAAGAATTAAATTCTATGGTTTCTGATTCATCAACTAATGTAGGTACTGGTGGTATGATTACTAAAATAACAGCTGCCAAGATTGCGACAAGCGCTAAGGTTGATATGATTATTTGTAATTCTAATAGAATTAGTAATATTTTAGATATTATTAATGGTGATGTAATTGGTACTTTATTTAAGAAAAATGAAATAGGAATTACAACAAGAGATCACTGGCTAATTTATAGTACTAATTCATGTGGCGCAATTATCCTTGATAAAGGCTTAATCAATAAATTAAGTGAAAAAAAGGTATCTATATTAGCCAAGGGTGTAACTAGAGTTACAGGAGAATTCTTAAGAGGATCTATAATTGATGTATTAGATGAAAGTGGTAAAAAGATTGCTAAAGGTATTACTAATTTTTCTAGTAACGAAATAGATAAAATTAAGGGTTTAAATACTAAAGAATATGAAAGTGTATTAAATCATTTGGCTAAAAAAGAAATTATTCACGCAAATGATTTAGTTATTTTGTAGGTGATTATATGGATGAGATATTAAAAAAATGTAAGGAAGCCTCATTTTTATTGGATAAATTAGATGATGATGGTAAAAATAAATTAATTATTAAAATGGCAGAAGCTGTTTTAGCTAATTCTAAAGCTATTTTAGAAGCTAATAAAATTGATATTGAAAATGCTAAAAAGAATGGCTTAAAGGAATCAATGATTGAAAGATTAACCTTAACTGAAAAAAGAATTAAGGATTTATATGATTCAGCCTTTGAATTAATTAAATTAAAATCACCTGTAGGTGAAATAATTGAAGAATATAAAACTTCTAATGGTTTAAATATTAAAAAAATTAGAGTTCCATTTGGTGTTATTTGTGCAATTTTTGAATCTAGACCAAATGTAGCATTTGACATTTCAATTTTAACACTTAAGGCTGGTTCAGCTTGTGTATTAAAGGGTGGAAAAGAAGCTATTAATACAAATAAGGCAATAGTTGATACAATGAAGAATGCTATAAAGGATATTATTGATCCTAATGTTATTACATTAATTGAATCAACAAGTAGAGAAGATACGAATTTATTAATAACTAAAAAAGAATATATTGATTTATTGATTCCTAGAGGATCTAAAAATCTTATTAATTATATTTGTCAAAACGCTAAGGTACCATTTATTGAAACTGGTGCGGGAAATTGCCATTTATATGTTCATGAAAAGGCAGATATTGAAATGGCAATTAAGATTGCTATAAATGCTAAATATCAACGCCCTAGCGTATGTAACGCAATAGAAAATATAGTTGTTGATAGAAATATTAAGGATAAATTCTTACCTAGACTATATGAAGAATTTTCTAAATTAAATATTGAAATGCGTGGAGACGATGAAGTATTAGAAATAATCAATGTTAATAAGGCAACAGAAGAAGATTATTATCAAGAATATAATGATTATATTGTTGCGATAAAGGTTGTTTCTGATATTAATGAAGCTATTTCATTTATAAATAGCCATTCAACTAAGCATAGTGAAGCTATCATAACATCTGATACTAATGCTAAAAATCAATTCTTTAAGGAAATTGATTCTGCGTGTGTATATCATAATGCTTCAACTAGATTTACTGATGGTGGTTGCTTCGGATTTGGTGCTGAAATAGGTATTTCTACAACTAAATTACATGCAAGAGGACCTATGGGTATAAAAGAAATTACAACTTACAAATATATTATTTCAGGAAATGGAGAAATAAGATAATGTATAAATTAGGTATTTTAGGACTTGGTAAGATGGGTTCTAGTATATTGAATGGTATTTTAAAAAAGAATGTTTATAAAAAAGAAGATATATTTTTATGCTTACATCCAGATAATTTAAATGATTATAAGGATAAAGGATTTAATTACACTCTTGATTATAATGAATTATTTAATAATGTAGAAACTATTTTATTATCAGTTAAGCCACAAGTTTTTAATGCAGAGATTAAACCTTTAAATAATGATTTTAAAGATAAAAAAATAATTTCAATAATGGCTGGAATCAAAATTGAAACTATTGAGAATATATTTAATGGTGCGAATATTGCTAGAATTATGCCTAATACTCCAGCATTAATTGGTAAGGCTGTATCTACATATGCTTTAAATAAAGAAAATAAAGAATTAGAGAATATTGTTGTTAATATTTTTAATAGTATTGGTGTTGCATATAAGATTACAGAAGATTTCATGGATCAAACATTACCATTAAATGGTTCAATGCCAGCATATATAGATTTATTTATGAAGGCATTTGTTGATAAAGCAGTATCATATGGTATTGATAAAGAAACTGCCAAAGGCTTATGTGCAAATTCAGTTATATCAAGTGCTTATTTATATTTAGAATCTAAAGATGATATTCAAACCTTAATTGATAATGTTTGCTCAAAGGGTGGAACAACTATTGCAGGATTAAATAAGCTTTATGATAATGATTTTGAAAAGGCTATTTATGAATGTTATGATGCTTGTGTAAATAGAAGTATTGAATTATCAAAGAAGTAAAAAAATAGGATGGACTAAAGTCCATCTTTTTTATTCTTCATCTTTTTTATCTTCAATTTGAGCTTCTTCAATTAGCTTTTCTTTTTTCTTTTCGTTTTTGGTATTTTCTATTTTTTCATAAGCTCTAGCTAAGAATAGAATTCTTTTTGCAATATTAATATATGTATTTGCAGTGATTGCAAATTCTAAAGCTATATTTGTTAATGCATTAGAATCATTATCATCAACATCATTTAAATTCTTAAATGTTTCTTCAACAATAGAAGTAGTTTTATTATAATTTATTTCATTAAAATGATTGAATACTTTATCTTTTTCTTCTGTATCCTTATAACATTTATCAAGAATTTGTTTTACATCAGCGATTGATAAAACTTGTTTTAATGTACAAATTTCTTCGATTAATGCTAAATGCTCTTTAGAATATTTTTTGTTTTTTGGAGCAGGTAAAACCTCACCTTTAACATAATTATTAATCATAGAAGAAGTAATTTGCTTATCTAAAGTTGATGTTTGAAATATATATAATTGTTTTTCTAAGAATGTAACAACTTGATCCATATATAATTCAATATCTGGTAAGTTTTCAAAAGATTTAAAGCTGAAATTACTTAACTCGTTTAGCCAATTTTCTAAAGATTTTTTTATTGATTCCATGATTCAATCCTCCATTTATTAAAATTCTATCATAAAATTTTAAATATTACAATTTATTTAATTAAAATCAATTGACAAGTTTTATAGTTTGATATATACTAGTATTGAAAACTAGATGAGGTAATTTCATATCGAGGTGGATGAGTTATGAATAATAGAATAATAATTTTTGGTAATAATGATTTTCAAAGAGAAGTATATGAAGCTGGAAAATATTATGTAAATAAAGCTTATTTAAGTGATTTATTTAATAATTATATTGTTGATAATTTCTCTAATTGTAACCTAACATCTAAAAAAATATTCAATTTTTTAAGTGTTTTTCTTGAAAAATATAAATATTCAAAATGCATAATTAAGCTTGGACTTGCGGATATCTCACTTTATTCAAATGAAGAATTTAAAGAAAATTTAGTTTTCATTTTAGAATTACTAAAAAACAATAATATTAAAACAGTTTTATTAAATATTGATAATTGTTATGATTTAAGAGTTTTAGAATTTAATAAAATTATTAATGAATTAAGAAATAAATATAAAGCTTCTGATTCTTTAAGTGAAGAATTTGTAGTTTTAGATAATAATATAAATAATTTTAATTTTAATTTAGCAAAATAACCAGATTTTTGGTTATTTTTTCTTTATGTATTTCAATTGAAATAATACTTTAATAGTATTATAATTATAGATATGATTAGCGATTCATTAAGTGTAAGGAGATTTTAATTATGTCATATTATCTTACAAGAGCTTGGGAAGGTTTTCGTAATATATTTGGATTAAGAAAAAATTCTAAATATGTTAATAATTATATAAATGAAGCCAATATTAGAAGCTCTATTTATATGGCTTTTATTGTTATAGCCCTAGAAATATGGATGATTATTAGAAATGTTAATAAATATGTAGTTCCTAATTGGTCTTCATACGGGGCTAATTACAGTTCCAATTTTGATTTATTATATTCTAGTATTGGATTATATGTACTTTTTATAATTAGTTCTGTTGCAGTATTATTTTTTGGAATAACTTTTTATAAAAATATATTCAATAAAGGTACTTTTATAACAAATTTAGTTATATCTGGAATATGTTTTGTATGGCCATTTTTGTTATTTTTAGAACATTTAAGTTTTGATGGTACTAAGCAGGTTGTTAATAGTATAACAACTTTAACTGTATTTTTTTCAATGCCTTTACTTGGAGTGAGTATTTCATATCACACTTTATATTGGAAAAAGCATGAATCAAATAATTCTAGGTTAGGAATGCTCGTTATTATTTGTTATTCAATTATTTGTTTATCATTTGGTATTAAGGTTGGTTATTCAGATTTTGCAAATCCTGCTAAGCTTAACGCTGATGGAAGTATTAATATTGAAAAGGTTAAGATGATTACATGCTTTTTCACAATGATTATATTTGTTGCATGTTTATTAATCTGGAAGCCTTTTGTTTCTATTTTAATTTTAACAACTATATTTGTTGGCTTTATGTTTATGCTTAAGGGATATGGAGATAGACCATTTTTAGAGGCTGATGAAATTAATTATATTACATTACTTGTCGCATTAAGTATGGTAACCATAAGCTTGTATCAACAAAGAGTCACCGAAGCAAAAAAAGATGAAAAATTAATCCATGATGCTATATATGATCATTTAGGTGATATATATAATGTTAAATATTTAACTGATGTTGTTAGGTTATATAATGATGTTAATCCTAAGAAGAATGAAAACAAAATGTATTTATTTTTAAATATATTTAATTTTAGAGTTATTAATGATAGATTAGGCTTTGAAACTGGAGATGAATTCATTGTTAATTTTTCTAAAAGATTAAATGAAGTATTTAATGATGAATTAGTTGCAAGATTATCAGATGATCATTTTGTTGCATTTACAAGCTGTGATACTTATAAATATAAAATTAGAGAAGTAAAAGAAATAGTTAAAGAATTATCTGGTGGTTTATTTATTAATCTTAAAGTTGGTGGATATAAGCCAGAGCCTAATGAATCTCCTAATAGAGCAATCGATAAAGCAAGATATGCTTGTGGAATGATTAAAAGAAAAACTGAAGTTGATTATATGGAATATGATAATACGCTTCATGAAAAGGTTAATAAGCGTCAATATATTGTAAATAATATAGATAAGGCTGTTGAAAATGGTTGGATTGTACCTTATTATCAGCCTGTGGTATGGAGTGATTCAAAAGAATTGTGTGGCGCAGAAGCGTTAGCTAGATGGATTGATCCTGAATATGGATTTTTATCACCTGCAGATTTTATTCCTGTACTTGAAGAAACTAGATTAATTCATAAATTAGATTATTGTATTATTGAGTCTGTTTGCAAGAATATGAGAGAAGCTTTAGATAAGGGAAGAGAAATTGTTCCTATTTCTGTCAATTTTTCTAGACTTGATTTCGAATTAATGGATGTTATAAGTGTACTTGAATATAACCTAACTAAATATAATATTGACAAAAAATATTTACATATTGAAATAACAGAAAGTGCTATTTCTGATACAGTAGATCATTTAAATAAAACAATTAGTAGATTAAAAGAAGAAGGATATTCAATTTGGCTTGATGATTTTGGTAGTGGATATTCATCTTTAAATGTTTTAAAGGATTATGATTTTGATGTTATAAAAATTGATATGAAATTCTTATCTAATTTTGAATCAAATGATAAGACAAAAGATATTTTAGATTGTATTGTTCAATTAGCTGATAGATTAAATATGAAAACTTTAACCGAAGGTGTTGAAACTAAAGAACAAGCAGAATTTTTGGAAAAAATTGGATGTGGAAGATTACAAGGATATTTGTTTGGCAAACCATTTAAGCTTGAGGATTTTGAAGATAAAATTGATTCAAATGAGTTAAAAATATCAAAAAATATATTATAAAAATATGCAAATGATGTTAATTGAAAAAGTAAATTCCGCTGTAAATAGTTGAAAATTTCAATTAATAAGAATGAATGACTTAATTCCGCTAAT
>CAMJOZ010000008.1 GCA_946407635.1 uncultured Caryophanales bacterium | reverse complement strand
CTAAATCAATGCTTAAGAAGATTGGACCAGATACTGGTTTTGATGCAATTGAAGATGCAGTTTATATGGAAAAATTATCAGCTTTATTAGGTAAGCTTGATGAATTAGATTGTCTTCCTAAGACTATTTTATATAATTTAAACCCTCGTGATAATTATGCTTTAATGGTTTTAGCAGGATGCTTCCAAAAAGAAGGAATTAAGAATAGAGTTCAAGTTGGTACTGCTTGGTGGTTCTTAGATCAACAAGATGGTATGAGACAAAATTTTGAAACTGCAATGCAAGTTACAGTTATGTCTCAAGCAGTTGGTATGTTAACTGACTCTAGAAGCTTCTTAGCTTATCCTCGTCATGAATACTATAGACGTATTTTATGTCAAATGTTTGGTAATCTAGTTGAATCTGGTCAATATCCAGTAGAAGAATTAGATACTTTAGGTAAGGTTGTAGAAGATATTTGCTATAACAACGCAAAAGAATTCTTCGGATTCTAATTGAAAAAAATATTAGGGGGTTGTTTATGGAAAAAATAAGTAAAAAACTTTCCTATATTTGTATAGGTTCTGCTCTTTCACTATTAATATCAGTTATTTTTGGTATTTTATCTTATAGTGAATTAAAGAAATTATATCCTAATACTGAATCAACTATCGCTTTATTAATAGTTGTATTAGTTACAGGTATATCATTAATGATTGTTACTGTTATCTCATTTATATCAATGAGAAAAGGTAATGTTAAATCTGCTATTTTGTCAGTAGGTAAATATTCTAAAGTTCAAACTTTAGGACCTTTAGCTTGTTTCATTGGTTCAATAGTTGGTATAGCTATTAGTGCTAATAATGATGGTCAAAAATTAAATACTGGTGTATTAGTGTTTATTATTGTTACTTTCTTGATTTTATCATTCACTTTCTCTTTAAACTCAAGAGGTTTAAAGGCATATAGAAAGGATAAAGAATCATTCTTATATATTGCTGTTACAGCTTTCATTACAGCGACTGCTGTATTAGTATTCTTAGTTGGTGCTGTTGTATGTATGTTAAAGATTCCTGCACAAGAAGGTAGTAATCTAGTTGGTTATTTAATTGTTACAGCTATATTCTTAACTTTAACAGATTTAATTGCTTATGTAAGCTTAGGTTTATTAGCGTTCTTCGCTAATAAATATGCACCAAAGACAACAATGGCTGATGCTAATGCTGAAGACTTAACAAAGATTGGTGAAAAGATTGATCAAATCGCTGAAAATCAAAAGGTTGAAACACCTAAGCCAGCTGAAGAAGATAAATATGATAAGCTAGCTAAGTTAAAAAAGCTTTATGATGATGGCGTTTTGACTAAAGAAGAATTTGAAGAAGAAAAGAAAAAATTACTTTAATATTTAATAAAATATTATTTAAAGGCTAAAAATAAGATTTTAGCCTTTTTTTATTTTTATATTGTGATAAAATAATTATGTATTAAAAAATGGAGATATTATTATGTTAGATATTAAATTTTTAAGAGAAAATCCTGATATTGTAAAAGAAAATATTAAGAAAAAATTTCAAGACGAGAAATTACCTTTAGTTGATGAAGTTATTGATATCGATAAAAAGATTAGAGCTTTAAAACAAGAAGGTGAAGCTTTAAGAGCTTCTCGTAATGATTTATCTAAACAAATTGGCGCTTTAATGAGAGAAAAGAAAGTTGAAGAAGCTAATAAGATAAAAGAAACTGTAAATAAGAATAATCAAAGAATTGCAGAAATAGATCCTGAATTAGCTGAACTTGAAGCTGAATTATTAAAAAGAATGATGGTTATTCCTAATATCATTGATAAGAGTGTTCCAATTGGAAAAGATGATTCATTTAATGTTGAAAATCAAAAATTTGGTGAACCTGTTGTTCCAAGCTATGAAATCCCTTATCATGCAGATATTATTGCTAAATTTAATGGTTTAGATAAGGATGCTTCAGGTAGAACTTCTGGTAATGGTTTTTATTATCTACTTGGTGATATAGCAAGACTTCATAGTGCTATGTTATCTTATGCAAGAGATTTTATGATTGATAAGGGCTTTACTTATTGTATTCCACCATTTATGATTCACTCTGATGTTGTAAATGGCGTAATGAGCTTTAAGGAAATGGAAAACATGATGTATAAGATTGAAGGCGAAGATTTATATTTAATCGGTACTTCTGAGCATTCAATGATTGGTAGATTCAAAGGTCAATTAGTAAAAGAATCTGAATTACCTATCACTTTAACATCTTATTCTCCATGCTTTAGAAAAGAAGTAGGCGCTCATGGTATTGAAGAGCGTGGTATTTATAGAGTACATCAATTTGAAAAACAAGAAATGATTGTTTTATGTAAGCCTGAGGATTCAATGGAATGGTATAACAAGATGTGGAGCTATACTGTTGAATTCTTTAGATCACTAGATGTTCCTGTAAGAACACTTGAATGTTGTAGTGGTGATTTAGCTGATTTAAAGGTTAAATCATGCGATGTTGAAGCATGGAGCCCAAGACAACAAAAATATTTTGAGGTTGGTTCTTGTTCAACTTTAGGAGATGCTCAAGCTCGTCGTTTAGGTATTAGAGCTAAGGGTGCTGATTCAAATTATTTACTTCATACTTTAAATAATACTGTATTAGCTACTCCAAGAGGTTTAATTGCCGTAATTGAAAACAATTATAATGAGGATGGTTCAATATCTATTCCTAAGGCATTAAGACCTTATATGGGCGGAAAAGAGATTATTAAGTAATATTATATTTATATTTGAAGTTGAAATTATATTAATATAATGTATAATATTAGTGGTTTTTATAAAAATATGATGATTAGAAACGTAGTAGATTAAATATCATTTAAGAGATGAAATAGTTTGGTGAGATATTTCAATTGATATTCTATGAATTCACTCTAGGAATGGCTTAGGCCCGTTTTCCGCGTTAAGGATTAATGAGTGCTATATTTATATATAGAACTAGGGTGGTACCGCGTATAATAATTCGTCCTTAGATTTAGTCTAAGGACTTTTTTATTTATAAAAAAAGAAAGGATTGTATAACAAAAGTTATACTAGGTGAGATTATGGATGAATTAAAAGAGCTTGAAGGTGCGATTGATCTAGCATCTAATGAGTTAAATCAAATGGATGATGATTTAAACTTATTACAACAAAAGAAGGCTAATTATTTAGGTAAAAAAGGAATAATAGCTAATGTAATGAGTAATATGAAAAATCTATCTAATGATGAAAGAAAAGAATTAGGTATGAAATCTAATAAGATTAAAGTTTTATTAGAAGAATTATTTGAAAAGAAGAGAAAAGAAATTGAGGATAATATTGTTGAACGCAAATTAAAAAGTGAAACAATCGATGTTACACTTCCAGGTGTAAGTATGCCTGTAGGTGGAATCCATCCTCTAAATCAAACAGTTATGGAGCTTGAGGATTTATATATCGGTATGGGATATAGAGTCGCTGAAGGACCTGAAATTGAAACTGATGAGTTCTGTTTTGAAAAGTTAAATTTACCTAAGGGACATCCTGCAAGAGATATGCAAGATACTTTCTATATTAATCCTGAATTATTATTAAGAAGCCAAACTTCTCCAGTTCAAGTTAGAACAATGCTTGAAGAAAAAGGTAAGCCTATTAAGATTATTTGTCCAGGTAAGGTTTATAGAAGAGATTCAGATGATGCAACTCACTCACATCAATTTATGCAATGTGAAGGATTAGTTTTAGGTAAGGATATCACCTTAGCTGATTTAAAGGGTGCTTTACTTGAAATGGTTAGAAAGATGTTTGATAAGGATAGACAAATTAGACTTCGTCCTTCATTCTTCCCATTCACAGAACCATCTGTTGAAGTTGATGTTTCTTGTGGTATTTGTGGTGGTAAGGGTTGCCCTACATGTAAGAATACAGGTTGGATTGAAATTTTAGGTGCTGGTATGGTTAATGATAATGTATTAAGAATGTCAGGATATGATCCTAAAGAAATCCAAGGATTTGCATTTGGTATAGGTGTTGAACGTATTACAATGCTTAAGTATAAGATTGATGATATTAGAAATTTCTATACAAATGATGTTAGATTTTTAAATCAGTTCAAGGAGGAGAAGTAAGATGAAGGCTTCAAAGAATTGGTTAAGTGATTATTTAGATTTATCTAAATATTCAGATGAAGAATTATTTAAACAAATCAATTTCCATATTAATGAAATTGAATCATATAAGAAGCTTGTTGAAGCAACTAATCTTACAATCGGTCATGTTTTAGATTGTATTCCACATCCTGATTCTGATCATTTACATGTTTGTCAGGTTGAAATATCAAATGGTGTAGTTTCACAAATTGTTTGTGGTGCGCCTAATGTTGATAAGGATAAATATGTTATTGTTGCGCTACCTGGTGCTATATTACCTGGTGGTTTTAAGATTAAACCATCTAAGATTCGTGGTGTTGAATCAAATGGTATGTTATGTTCATTACAAGAATTAGGTATTGAAGATAAATATGTAGATGAGAGATATAAAAATGGTATTTATCTATTTGAAGATTATAAGGTAAATGTCGGAGATAATCCATTAAAGGTATTAGGATTAGATGATACTGTTATTGATTTAGAATTAACATCTAATAGAAGTGATTTATTATCTATTGAAGGTATAGCTTATGATTTAGGTGCGACATTAAATCAATATGTTGAGCCTAAAAAATTTGATTTAAAAGAAATTAATAAAGAAAATCCTGTTAAGGTTAGTATTTTAACTGATAAATGTTATAAATATAACGCAAGATATATTGAAGGTGTAAAAATTAAAGAATCACCTGAGTTCATGAAGTCAAGATTAATTGCTTCAGGTATTAGACCTATCAATAATGTTGTTGATATAACAAATTATGTTTTAATTGAATTAGGACAACCACTTCACGCTTTTGACGCTGATAAGCTAGGTAATAATATCGTTGTTAGATTAGCTAATAAGGGTGAAAAGATGGTTACACTTGATAATATTGAAAGACAATTAGAGGAAACTGATATTGTTATTACTGATGGTAAGACTCCTCATTGTTTAGGTGGTGTAATGGGTGGTTTAGTATCAGAAGTAGAAAATGATACTAAAAATATTGTATTAGAAGGTGCTTATTTTGATCCACTTTCAATTAGAAAAACATCTTCAAGATTAGGATTAAAGAGTGAATCTTCAACTCGTTTTGAACGTAAGGTTGACTATGATAGAGTTGAAAGAGCATTAGACTATGCTGCATATTTAATGACTTTATATGCTGATGCGAAAGTTTATAAGGGAGTTTCAAAGGCAGTTAAGGTTGAAAACAAGACTAAAACAGTTGAAATAACAACTGCGAAAATTAATAATGTTTTAGGAACTGATTTAAGTGATGAATTTGTTTCAGATATATTCAAGAGATTAAGCTATGATTTTAAGAAAGAAAATGATAAATATATTATCACTATTCCTTCAAGAAGAATGGATTTAGAAGAATCACCTCAAGATATTATTGAAGATGTTGCTAGATTATATGGATATGAAAATATTCCTACAACTATTGCTAAAACAAGAGATAAGGGTTATTTAACATATTCTCAAAAGAGAACAAGACTTGTTAGACAAATTTTAGCATTTATGGGTTTAAATGAAGTTGTATCTTATTCATTAATAAGTGAAGCTGATTTAGGATTATATGTTGAAAATGTTAAAGATTCAATCAAGGTATTAATGCCTTTAACTGAAGATAGAAGTGTAATGAGACAATCTTTATTAAATGGTGTATTAGATGCTGTATCTTATAATTTAGCTAGACATAATGATAATTTAGCATTATTTGAAATTGGTAAGGTATATGATACTAAAGAAGAAAACCTTCATTTAGCAATTGCTTTAAATGGTTTATATCAATCTCATTTATGGAATGGTAAAAAGACTCCTGCTAATTTCTATTTATTAAAGGGATTGGTTGATTCTTTATTTGAAAAATTATCATATAAGGTTTCATATTTACCTTATGATGGTATTAAGACATTCCATCCTGGTAGAACAGCTAAGATTATGCATAATGATGAAGTAATTGGTTTTATTGGAGAATTACATCCAAGATATGCTAAAGAAAAATCATTAGAAGGAACAGTAGCTTTAGAAATTGATTTAAAATCATTAATTAATGAAGAAAATGTTATTAAATATCATCCAATTAATAAATTCCCTTCAATCGAAAGAGATTTAGCGATTGTTGTTAAGAAGGATGTTTTAGCATCTAACATTTTAAATACAATTAAAGAAACTGGTAAGAGAATGATTACTAATATTTCTTTATTTGATTTATATACAGGTGAAAATGTTAATGAAGATGAAAAGTCTTTGGCGTTTAGAATTGTATTTGAGGATTCAACTAAGACATTAGAGACTCAAGAAGTAGATAAAGCAGTTGAAAAGATCTTAGATAGATTGTCAAAACTTTATAATGCAAGATTAAGATAATTATTGAATAGGGTGTTTATCACCCTATTTAATTTTTGATAAATATAATGTATAATGCTATGTGTTAGGAGGCTTCAATATGGTTAGTGTATATAATTATAGCGAAGATGATTTTAAAGATTATCTTATAGCTAATAATGAAAAACCATTTAGAGCTAAACAATTAATTGAGTGGCTTTATAGACATAAAATTTCATCTTTTGATGAAATGACTAACATTAAAAAAGATTTCATCGAAAAATTAAAAAATGATTTTATTATAGATGATCTTGAGTGTGTTACAAAACAAAAAGCCTCTGATGGTACACAAAAGTTTTTGTTTAGATTAAATGATGGTAATTTAATAGAAACTGTTCTAATGAATAATGAATATGGTTATAGTGTTTGTGTAACAACTCAGGTTGGTTGTAACATGGGATGTGAATTTTGTGCATCAGGCATGAAAAAGAAGCTAAGAAGCCTTGAAACATCTGAAATTGTTTTACAAATTCTAATGGCTGAAAAATTATCTGGAATTAAGATTTCTCATATTGTTGTTATGGGTATTGGAGAACCATTTGATAATTATGATAATGTTTTAAGATTTATAAGAATAGTAAATCATCCATTAGGATTACAAATAGGCTCTAGACATATTACAGTTTCTACATGTGGTATTGTTCCAAAGATTTATGAATTCAGTGATTTTGATATTCAAGTAAATCTAGCAATAAGTCTACATGCCCCTAATAACGAAATTAGAAGTCAAATAATGAAAATCAATAAAACTTATTCTATTGATAAGATTGTTGAAGCGATTAAATATTATATTTCTAAAACAAATAGAAGAGTAACAATAGAATATATATTATTACATAGTATTAATGATACATTAGCTTGTGCAAATGAATTATGTGATTTATTACATGGGTTAAATATTTATGTTAATTTAATACCATATAATGAAGTTATTGAAAAACCATTCAAGAGATCTACTAAGGATGACATGATGGCATTCTTTGATTTATTAAAGAAAAGAAGAATAAATGTTCAATTAAGACGTGAACAGGGTGGAGATATTGATGCCGCCTGTGGTCAATTAAGAAGTAAACAAATGAAAAAAGAAGAATTATGATAGAAGGAAGAATAATTAATTTAAATGGTGGAGTTTATAAGGTATTAACTAAAGATGGTGTAATATCTATAAAGGCTCGCGGTAAGCTAAGAAGTAAAAAAATGCTTGTTAATAGTTTAAATAACAAGTCAAATAAAAAAGTATTAGATAATGTTAAAGATTCACCTAAAGTAGGAGATATTGTATTAATCGAAAATGATATGATTGATTCTTATTTACCTAGAAAGAATTCTTTAATACGACCTGATATCGCTAATGTTGATCAAATATTATTAATATTTGCTTCAAAAGAACCTGATTTTTCATTTTATTTATTAGATTTATTTATTCTAAATGTTACTAAAAATAATATTAAGCCTGTTATTATAATAACAAAAAAAGATTTATTAAATGATGAAGAATTTAATGAATTAAAAAATAAATTAAATTATTATAAAGATAATCTTAATATTGATACATATTATGTTAATAGCTTAAAAGGTGATGGTATTAAGCTATTAGAAGAAATATTAAAAGATAAAGTTAGTATTTTATCTGGTCAAACAGGTGCGGGTAAATCATCACTAATTAATGCTTTGATACCTGATTTCAATTTAAAAACTCAAGAAATATCTGAAGCTTTAGGAAGAGGTAAACACACTACTAGAGAAATAAGCTTATATTCTTATATGGGTGGCTTTATAGGTGATACTCCAGGATTCTCAAAACTTGAGGCAATTGGTTTTAAGCTTGAAGATATGAATGATTTGTTTGTTGATTTTAAAAAATATAAATGTAAATTTAAAAATTGTAACCACAAACCTAATAGTTTAGGCTGTGGTATAATAGAAGCTGTAAATAACAAAGAGATATTAGAATCTAGATATAATAGTTATTTAAAGCTTTATAAGGAGTTGGATAAATAATGGATGTTGCGTTATCAATTTTAACAGTTGATTATTCTGATGTTAGAAAATCACTAGAAAATGTTATAGATTCAGTAGATTATATTCATTTAGATGTTATGGATGGTGAATTTGTTCCTAATATTTCATTTGGATATAGTTTCATTAAGTCTTTAAGAAAAATAACAGATAAACCATTTGATACACATTTAATGATGGTTCATCCTAATAAATATATTAAAGAGTTCGTTGAAGCTGGAAGTGATTATATCACATTCCATATTGAAGCTGATTGTGATGCTAAAGAAACTATAGATTTAATTCATTCATTTAATGTTAAGGCTGGTATTTCTATTAAGCCTAATACTAAAGTTGATGAAATAAAGGATTTATTACCTTGTTTAGATATGGTTTTAGTTATGAGTGTGGAACCAGGCTTTGGTGGTCAAAAATTTATGCCTATTGCGATAGATAAAGTAAAAGAATTATCTGAATTAAAGAAGAAGTATAATTATAATTATTTAATAAATATTGATGGTGGTATTAAAGATACAACTGCGGTATATATTAAAGATTATGTTGATTTAGCTGTTAGTGGATCATATATATTAAATAGTGATACACCTAAAGAAAATGCTTTAAAACTAAAGAATTTATAATAAAAAAAGATTCCAACATTTCATTCGTTGGAATTTTTTAATCGTTATACACATTTTTTGAAATAATTTCTATTATTATTGATGGTTCTAAATTAAAATCATTTTCCATCCATTTAATAATTATTCCTGTTATAGCTCCAATATCGCTAATTCTTTTATAGGATTCTAAACTATTATCTTTTTTATATAATAAATTTGTTACTTTAGTATTATATAATTCATTATTATTTAATAATTTAGCATTTCTAAGGGCTACTATATATGTTTTATATTTATAAATAGTATTAACTAATTCGTTAATATATTCTTTTCTATTTTTTACATTATCGAATTTTTCAACAAAATAATGTGTTGTTTCAAATAATCTATTTTTTATATCTTCAAGTAAAGCATCCTTTGTTTCATAAAATTTATAAAAAGAAGTTCTATTAATACCTGCTTTATCTGTAATATTTGTTATAGATATTTTTTTATATTCGTTTTCACTTATAAGCTTTATAAAAGCTTCTTTTATACAGACTTTTGTGAAATTATTATCTTTGGACATACGAATCACCCTTGATTGAATTCTATCATTAAATTTGTTAAAATACAATAAAATTGAGGTGTTGTATATGAAAGATTATTGGAAGGGTGGAAATATGCTATATCCACTTCCAGCAGTGATGGTTACCTGTGGAGATATGACAAATAGTAATGTATTTACAGTTGCGTGGTGTGGTAATTGTAATACTAATCCACCAATGGTATATATTTCAGTTAGAAAAGAAAGATTTAGTTATGATATTTTAAAACAAAATAAAGAATTTGTTATAAATTTAGTTAATGAAGATTTAGTTAAGGCATGTGATTATGCAGGTGTTAAAAGTGGTAAGGATCATGATAAATTTAATGAATTAAAATTAACTAAATTAGAATCTAAATATGTAAAAGCTCCTAGCATTTTAGAATCACCTGTAAATATAGAATGTAGAGTTAATAAAATATTAGAGCTTGGTAGTCATGATATGTTTATCGCTGATGTTTTAGGAACAACAATAGATACTAAATATTTAGATGAAAATAATAAATTTGATTTAAAGAAAGCTAAATTAATCACATATTCACATGGGGAATATTTTAGTTTAGGTGAAGTATTAGGAACATTTGGATATTCTATCAGGAAGAAGAAATAGTGTAACGTAAGTTATGCTTTTTTCTTTATTCTTTGTGTTTTTAAATTTTAATGATATAATTAAGCGGTATCTACCACTAAAGGAGGTAACCATCATGATTGATGTTAAAGATGTATCATTTAAATATAATGAACATGATGTAGCTTTAAAGAATGTATCATTTCATGTTGATAAGGACGAATGGGTATCTATTATTGGACACAATGGTTCTGGTAAATCAACAATTGCGAAGCTACTAATTGGTTTAATTACTCCTAATAGTGGAGAAGTATATTTTGATGATAAAAAATTAGATGAAAAAACAGTAAATGAAGTAAGATCAAGAATTGGTATAGTATTTCAAAATCCTGATAACCAATTCGTTGGATATAATGTTAAATATGATATAGCCTTTGGACTTGAAAACCATAATGTAGAACGTCAAGAAATGATTAGATTAATTGATGAATACACTAAAAAGGTTGATATGAATGATTATTTAGAGCGTGAGCCTGAATCACTTTCTGGTGGTCAGAAACAAAGAGTTGCGATAGCTGGGATATTAGCACTTGATGTTGATGTTGTTATTTTAGATGAGGCAACATCAATGCTAGATCCAGAAGGCGTTGTTGAAATATCAAAATTAATTAAAGAATTACATACTAAATATCATAAAACAGTAATAACTATAACACATGATTTAAACCTTGCTAAAGAATCAGATAGAATTATAGTTATGAAAGATGGCAATGTAATAACTGAAGGGAAGCCAATGGATATATTTAAAGAAAGAGAATTATTATTAAGCTCTAATTTAGATATGCCATTTAGCCAAAAGGCTTATTATCTTGCATCAAAAGATGAAAAATTAAATAATAATAAGGAGTTAATGGATGCGTTATGGGAATATCATTTCAAAATGTAGAGCATAAGTATCCTACTCTTAAAAGAAAAGTATTCGATATTGCCTTAAAGGACATTAATTTAAATATTAGTGAGCAAGGTGAATTTGTGGCAATAGTAGGAAAAACTGGTTCTGGTAAATCAACATTAATACAACATATGAATGCTTTAAAAATACCAACTAGTGGTGTTGTAGATATATTCGGTAATAAGATTACTCCTAAAAAGAATAAGAATCCAAAATTAAAAAATGTAAGAAAAAGAGTTGGATTTGTATTTCAGTTCCCTGAATATCAATTATTTGAAGAAACTGTTTTAAAGGATGTAATGTTCGCACCACTTAATTTTGGTATGAAACAAGATGAAGCTAAGAAGAGTGCTTTAGAAACTTTAAAGCTATTACATATAACAAATTTACAAAATAAATCACCATTTAATTTAAGTGGTGGTCAAATGCGTAAGGTGGCAATAGCTGGTATATTATCATATAATCCTGATATTATTTTACTTGATGAGCCCACAAGAGGATTAGATCCTAAGGGTCAAGAAGAAATAATGGAAATATTTTATAATATTCATAAGGAATCAAATAAAACATTTGTTATGATTACTCATGATATGAATTTAGTATATAAATACGCAACAAGAGTAATTGTTTTAAATGGCAGTGAATTAACTTATGATGGTGATAAATATAATCTATTTAAAAGTGGAATATATGAGAATAACCATTTAACTAAGCCTGATGTAATTAATTTAATAGATTATTTAAATGAAAAATTAAATCTAAATATTGATTATGATCATTATGATTTAGATTCTTTACTTGAATATCTGAAGGAGGTGTTATAGTGAATAATATCTCTTTTGGACAATATGTTCCTGGTAATAGCTGGATTTATAAGCTAGATCCAAGATTAAAAATATTATTAACAATTGTCTTGATTGTCGTAATATTTTTAATACCTAATATTTGGGGTATGCTAATTGCTTTAGGTACATTTGCATTAATATTTATTTCAACTAGAATTCCTGTATTAAAGGTACTTTCTGGCATTAAGGGTGTTTTATTCTTATTATTATTTACACTTGTTTTACAGCTTGCGTATACTAAAGGTACATCACAAACATTGTTATATACATTCCATATGAGTATCGGATTATGGCAATTATTAATTTGTTTAGGATTATTAATGATTTATTTTTTCACTAAGAAATATATTAAATTTAAATTCTTATATTTATTAGTAATATTATTTTTAGGATTTAATATATTATGGAATAATCCATTTGAAAAATTCAGTTGGGATTTTAATTTAATATGGACTAATTTTGATTTTGATGTTTATCAAGAAGGTGCTATAAAAAGTGGATTCATTCTAATTAGAATATTATTAATGATTGGTATTACATCATTATTAACAATCTCAACAATGTCTACTGATATTAATAATGGTATAGAAGCAATCTTATCACCACTTAAATTAATTAAAATACCTGTTGGTGTATTCGCTATGTTAATAAGCTTAACATTAAGATTTATTCCTACATTGATTTCTGAAACAAGAAAAATAATGAATGCTCAAGCGAGTCGTGGTGTAGATTTTAATGAAGGTAACCTAAAGGATAAGATTAATCAAATTATTTCACTTTTAGTTCCGATGTTTGTTATATCTTTTAAAAGAGCAGAAGATTTATCTAATGCTATGGAAGCTAGAGGTTATATTATTGGGGCTAAAAGAACTAAGATTGATGAATTAAAATTAAGATGGAGAGATTATTTATGCTTAATTATAGTTCTAGGATTCTTAGGAGTAACTATTTGGAGTATGATTTATTATGCCTAAATATAAAGTAATATTATCATATGACGGGCATAATTATATGGGATTTCAAATTCAAGAGGAGCTTCCTACAATTGAACTTGAAATAAAAAATGCTTTTTATAAATTATTAAACAAAGATGTTAAAATCTATCCTAGTGGTAGAACTGATAAAGGTGTTCATGCAATTAATCAGGTTATTCATTTTGATTTAGATGAAAATATTCCAGCTGATGGAATAAAAAAAGGAATTAATTCTTTTTTACCAGCTGATATATATTTTAAAGAAGTATCTATAGTTGATGAAGATTTTCATGCTAGATTTAGTGCTAAATCTAAAGAATATAGATATTATATTAATATAGGAGAATATGATCCTTTAAAGGTTAATTATTTTTTACAAATACCTTATGAATTAAATATAGATTTAATGAAAGAAGCTATTAAAAAATTTGAAGGCGTACATGATTTTAAAGGATTCGCATCATCATCAATTGATCCTAGAAAATCAACAATAAAAGAGATTTATCATACTGAAATTAATTTAAATGATAATATTTTAGAATTCATATTTATTGGTAATGGATTTTTAAAATATCAAGTTAGAAGAATGATGGGTATTTTAATTGAAATTGGTAGAGGTAAGGAATCAATAGATTTTATTGATTATGTTTTTGATAAAAAAGATCCATCTATTTCACATAAATCATTAGATGGATGTGGATTATATTTATATAAAGTAAATTATTAGGAGTTAATATGAAAATAGCAGTAAGTTATAATAATGGGGAAGTATTTGGTCATTTTGGTCAAACTAAGTTTTTTAAAATTTATACAGTTGAACAAACTAAGATTGTTAATGAAGAAGTAGTAGCGACTGGAGAATATAGTCATGCTAGCTTAGTTGGTTTCTTAATGAATTTAGATGTTCAAATGGTATTAGTAGGTGGAATTGGTTCACACGCTATCGATATGTTATCAGAAAATGGTATAAAGGTTTATACAGGTGTTACAGGTAATGCAGATCAAAATGTTTTAGATTTAATTAATGGTAATCTAAAATATGATGATAGCTGTGTTCATGAATGTTCACATAATCATTAATAAATAATAAGAATGGGTTAGCCCATTCTTTTTTTTAGTAGAAGAAGCAGAAAAAATAAAAAAGCTACCGAAGTAGCTTTTAAATTCATAACTATGCTCTGTTGTAGAATTCGACAATTAGTTGTTCGTTGATTTCAGGTAAGAATTCATCTCTTTCAGGGAATCTTACGAAAGTACCAACTTGCTTATCAGCATCGAATGATACATATTCAGGACGACTAACCTTAGCTTCAAGTGCAGCCTTAACTACAACTAAGTTCTTTGAAGTTTCCTTCATAGAAATTGTTTGACCTGGCTTTAAACGATAAGAAGGGATATCAACCTTTTTACCATCTACTAAGATATGACCATGGTTTACTAATTGACGAGCTTGTGCTCTAGTAGTAGCGAAACCAATACGATATACAAGGTTATCTAATCTTGACTCTAAAGTCTTTAAGAAGTTAACACCTGTCATACCTTCCATCTTAGATACTTCGTTAAAAGTCTTAACGAATTGCTTTTCAGAAATACCATATGTAAATCTTACTTTTTGCTTTTCAGCTAATTGTGCACCATATTCTTTTTGTTTAGAACGCTTTGCACCATGTTGTCCTGGAGCTGTCTTTCTCTTTAGTAATTCTTTACCAGTTTCACTGATAGAATAACCTAAACGACGAGAAACTTTCCAGCTTGAACCTGTGAATCTTGACATTTATATGTCCTCCTATTAAAAATATTTTTTTGGAGTAAACGTCATAATCTTATTTCTATAGGTATATCTTAAACTAAATGTTCACCATCAAGCAGCGAAGGTTACTATTTAAACTCAAGTGCTTTAAGATATATATCTTAGAATAAAAGATAGCTGCCTTTTACCCACGCTCGCTAATTATAGCAAACTAATTATTCTTTGTCAAACTTATTTTCTAAAATCTTAACGAACTCTTCAAGAATCAATTTATCATCATTATTAAATCTATTAAAAACAGTAGAATCTATATCTAATAATCCAAATAATTTATTATTAATATGAATAGGGACACATATTTCACTATTAGATTCTGAATCACATGCAATATGTCCTTCAAATTCATGAACATTAGGGACAATTATTGTTTTATTTTCTTTTATACATGTACCACATACACCACAACCAACCTTTATTTTTGTACATGCTGGTTTACCAATAAATGGACCTAAATATAAATAATTATTATCTAATATATAGAATCCTACCCAATTTATATTTTTAATATGTAAATTAAGTAAAGCAGAAGCGTTAGCTAGTATTGTATACCATTTATCTTCCTTATTTAATAAATAGTTAGCTTCAGTAAGTAAATTTTCCATAATTAATCACCAAAAACAATTATACAATAATTTTTTAAAATAAAAAATATTACTTGACACTATACAAAAGTTAGTATAGACTAATAATAGTTAGTCGTAACTAACAAAATTTAACATTAATAGAATCTTTTTTATTTTTAAATAAAGATTACTTTAATTGGATAAAGAGGTTTTTTGATATGGAAAAGAAGTTAAGTGAATTTTCTATTGGTGATTTTGGCACAATATCAAAGGTATTTGGAGAGGGAAGAGTTAGAAGAAGACTCTTCGATATGGGAATAACACCTGGAGCTATTGTTATTCTAAGAAAGAAGGCTCCACTGGGAGATCCGCTTGAAATCACATTAAGAGGATATGAATTAACCTTAAGAAAAGGTGAGGCTGATCTTGTATTATGTAAAGTGGATGAAGGAGGCGAAAAATAATGAAGCATTTCGCGCTTGCTGGTAATCCAAACTGTGGTAAAACTACACTTTATAACGCACTTACAGGTTCTAATGCTCATGTAGGTAACTGGCCCGGTGTTACAGTTGAAAAAAGAGAAGGAGATTACAAGAAATTAGAAGAATTAATTTCTATCGTTGATTTGCCTGGTATTTATTCACTTTCACCTTATACACCAGAGGAGGTTATATCAAGAAGATTTATCGTTGATGATAAGCCTGATTGTGTAATCAATATAGTTGATGCCACAAATTTAGAAAGAAATTTATATTTAACAACTCAAATCTTAGAAATGGATGTTCCTGTTGTTATAGCATTAAACATGATGGATGTTGTAGAAAAAGCAGGAGATAAGATTGATATTAAAGCATTAGAAAAAGCAATAGGTGTTCCTGTTGTTGCTATATCTGCTCAAAAAGGAACAAATCTTGATGAGCTTATGGATATCGCATATAAAGAATCAGGTAAGCCTAGAAAAGGATTTAGTGTTTTAAGTCAAACAAAGATTGGTCCATTTATTGAAGAAATCACAAAATATATGGAGGAAGAAGAAGTTCCTTCTCCAAAATATCATGCTATCAAATTCATTGAAGGAGATTTCATTGAACAATCTCATTCAGAAAAAATTTCAAAAATTGTTGAAGAATATAAGAAAAACTTTAATGATGAAATATTTGGTTCTGATTTAGAAGCTTTAATTGCTGATGGTAGATATAATTATATTGTTAATAATTATTCATGCCATAAGGTAAAGGCAGTTAATGATATTAAGGCTGAAAATAAATCATATAAGATTGATAAGGTATTGACTAACAAATGGGCAGGTATTCCTATTTTCTTAGCAATATTATTCTTAGTATTTCACTTGACATTTTCAAATAATTTATTCTATTTTGGTGGATTATTTAAAAATGTTTCTCCTTCATTTGAAGGTTCTATATTTGAAGGATTATTTTGGACAAGTGAAGGTATTAATTCACCAGGTGTAATATTACAGAATTTTGTAATAAGTATTACAGATTGGTTGTCTGGATTAATAGGATCATCATTATCAAGTGCCCCTGGTTGGGTATCAGGATTCTTGGTTGATGGTGTTTTAGCCGGCGTATTTTCTGTATTATCGTTTGTTCCACAAATACTATTACTATTCTTATTTTTCTCAATTCTTGAAGATACTGGATATATGGCACGTATCGCTTTTATTCTTGATAGAATATTTAGGAAATTTGGCTTGTCAGGTAGAGCATTTTTGCCTATGATTATGGGCTTTGGTTGTTCAGTTCCTGCAATGATTAATACAAGAACTCTAGCAGATGAAGAAGAAAGAATCGCAACAGTTCGTGTTATTCCATTTTTCTCATGTGGTGCCAAATTACCTATTTTAACAGCTATTGCTGGTTGTATATGTCAATTATTTAATTTCCCTAATGTTGATATAATTACATATTCAATGTATCTTGTAGGTATTATTACTGCGATTGTTACTGTAATCTTAATGAAAAAGACAGTTATGCGTGGTAAAACTCCTCCATTTATTATGGAATTACCACAATATCATTTGCCACAAGCTAAATCATTAATGATTCACTTATGGGATAAATTAAAAGGATATGTTAAAAAAGCATTTACTATTATCCTTGCTTCAACAATTGTAATTTGGTTCTTACAATCTTTTACATTTAATTGGAGATATATTGAACAAGCTAATCCAAATGATATTGCAAATAATATTTTTGCAACATATATTGAGGATGAAGCAAATGTTAATAAAATTGCTGAAATTAATTCAGAATATGTTTCAGATGGCGAAGTAGTAATTGAATTAGCTGATTTAGTTGCTGATTATTCTTTAAATGAGGATGATGCACTTGATTCTAAATATGAAGTTGTTGTTAATGATGTATTTGAAGAAGCATTAGCTGAATATGTTGAAACAACCAGTGCATCAGATTATTATGATTCAAGAGATTCAATCCTAGCTGGTTTTGGTAAATTAATTACTCCTATATTTACACCACTTGGATTTGGTTCACAACTTAATGAAAATGGTTGGGTATATGGTGTTTCTGCAATAACAGGTTTAATTGCAAAAGAAAATGTTATTGCAACATTTACAGTATTATCTCAAGGTGTTTCAACTGGTGAGATAAATGATGTTCAATCATATATGGATATTTATTCAGTTGGATTAGATGAAGAAGGTTCATCATCAGCTGTAGCAACAGCTCGTGCAACAGGAATTAGTGGTAGTGGATTTATTGGTTGGCCAGTATTGATTGCATTTATCGTATTTAATATGACAACTATTCCATGCTTCGCTGCAGTAGCAACAGCTCGTGGTGAGTTAAGCAAGAAGAAGTTTAGAAATACTATAATCTTCTGGTTAGTTACTTCATATATAACATCATCAATGGTTTATTTAATACTTGCAAGATGGTGGTTTTCATTCATTTTTGCTGCATTATTCACTTTATTAGGATTTGGTATTTTCTTCATCAATAAGAAAAGAGATCTTAAAGAGGCAGGTGTTATTAAATAATGAGTGCCATAGAAATAATTGTTATTGTTAGCTCAGTATTAGTTGTTTTAGCAGTTATATCTAATTATATTTATAAGCGTGTTAAGAATATTCCTACAGGCGAATGTGCTAATTGTAGTAATAAAACTAGAGCTAATAAAATGTTTAAGGACATTAGAAAAGAATTAAATAAAGAAAGATGTAATTGTAAATAATAAAAATTGACCTTGGAGAATTAAATCCAAGGTTTATTTTTTATAAAATAAAACTTAAAAATCACTAAAAATATTTTTTTCTTGAAAAGAATGTTTTTTTGTGTTATTCTACTTAAGGCACAAAATACACATGCTTTTTGAGGTTGCCGTCGTGTGCAAATGTTTTGTTGGAGGCAATCGATGAGAAAAGCAGAGGACAGAAAACAAAAATAAAATGGAGGAAAATTAAAAAATGTCTGAATCAGTAGTTTCAATGAAACAATTATTAGAGTCAGGTGTTCATTTTGGACATGCTACTCGTAGATGGAATCCAAAGATGGCAAAGTATATCTTTACTGCCAGAAATGGTATTTACATCATCGATTTACAAAAAACAGCTAACGAAATTGAGAAGGCTTATGCAGCTTTACTTGAAATCTGCAAGAATGAAGGTAAGGTATTATTCGTTGGTACTAAGAAGCAAGCTCAAGAAGCTGTAAAGGAAGAAGCAGCTCGTTCTGGTCAATTCTATGTTAATCAAAGATGGTTAGGTGGTACTTTAACTAACTTCAAGACTATCAGAAAGAGAATTAAGAAGCTTCAAGATTTATATAAGATGGAAGAAAATGGCGATTTCGCTAAGCTTCCTAAGAAAGAAGTAATTAAATTAATCGCTGAAAGAGATAAATTAGAAAAGTTCTTAGGCGGTATTAAGGAAATGACTAAGCTTCCTGATGCATTATTCATTGTTGACCCTCGTAAGGAACACAATGCAATTTTAGAAGCTAGAAAGTTAAACATCCCAGTATTCGGTATCGTTGATACAAACTGTGATCCTGATGATGTTGATTATGTTATTCCAGCAAATGATGACGCTATCAGAGCTGTTAAGCTAGTTACTTGGGTTATGGCAAACGCTGTAATTGAAGCTAACGGTGGTGTTGTTGAAAAGTTTGATGATGCTCAAGAAGCTATCAATCAATCTGAAGAAGTAGCTAAGGAAGAAAAGAAGGAAGCTAAGCCAGCTAAGAAAGCTCCAGCTAAGAAGGCAGCATCTGATGATGCTAAACCAGCCGAAGAAAAGAAAAAACCAGCTGCTAAGAAAGCTCCTGCTAAAAAAGTAGAAAAAGCTGAAACTGAAGCTAAGGCTGAATAATCGGAGGATAAGTAAATGGCAAATATAACTGCACAAATGGTTAAAGATTTACGTGAAAAGACTTCTGCAGGTATGATGGACTGTAAGAAGGCTTTAACAGCTACAGATGGTAATATGGAAGAAGCTGTAACTTGGTTACGTGAACGTGGTATTGCAAAGGCTGTTAAAAAAGAAGGCGCTGTTGCTGCTGAAGGTTTATGTTCTTATGCAATTAAGGGTAATAAAGTTGTATTATTTGAATTAAATTCACAAACTGACTTCGTTGCTCAAAATGCTAAATTTGTTGATTTACTTACAACTGTAGGTGAAATTTTAGTTAATTCTGATGCTACATGTACTGAATGTGCATTAAAAGTAGAATCTAATGGTAAGAGTCTTGAAACAATTATTCTTGAAGCTTCAGGTGTAATTGGTGAAAAGATTTCTTTAAGAAGAGTTACTGTATTAGAAAAGAATGATAACCAAGTATTTGGTGCTTATAAGCATATGGGTGGTAGAATTGTTACTGTTGCTATTTTAGATGGTAGTGATGATTCTGTTGCTAAAGATATAGCTATGCATGTTGCTGCTTTATCTCCTAAGTATGTATCTAAGGATGATATTCCTGCTGATGTAATTGCTAAGGAAAGAGAAGTTATTTTAGCTGCTGCATTAAATGAAAATGTTACAAGTGCTAAACCAAAGCCTGAAAACATTATTGCTGAAAGAATCGTTCCAGGTCGTTTAGATAAGAACTTAAAAGAAATTTGTTTACTTTCTCAAGCATTCGTTAAGAATCCTGATCAAACAGTTGAGGCTTATGTTAAGGGTGCTAAGATGAATGTTGTAACATTCGTTCGTCTTGAAGTAGGCGAAGGTATTGAAAAACAAGTAAATGATTTTGCTGCAGAAGTTGCTGCACAATCTGCTGCTTTTAATAACTAATTAACAAGAATAGGGAGTATTTTATCTCCCTATTTTTTAAAAAAGGAGAATGTTAAATGTATAAACGTATTTTATTAAAGATTAGTGGTGAAGCTTTAAAGGGAGAAAACCAAGCTGGTATTGATCCTCAAACAGTTCAAAAGATTGCTTTACAAATCAAGGAAGCACATGAATTAGGTGTTGAGATTGGTATTGTAGTTGGTGGCGGTAATATTTGGCGTGGTAAAACAGGTGAGGCTTTAGGCATGGATAGAGCTCAAGCAGACTATATGGGTATGCTTGCAACTATCATGAATGGTTTAGCTGTTCAAGATGCTTTAGAACAATTAGGTGTTCCATCTCGTGCAATGACTGCACTTCCAATGAATCAAATAGCAGAACCATATATTAGAAGAAGAGCTATTAGACATTTAGAAAAGGGTAGAGTATGTATTTTCGTTGGAGGTTTAGGAAATCCTTATTTCTCAACTGATACTGCTTGTGTTTTAAGAGCAACAGAAATTGGTGCTGAAGTAATTTTAATGGCAAAGAATCAAACAGAAGGTGTTTATGATTCAGATCCTAAAACAAATCCAAATGCTAAATTATATACAGAATTAACATTTGCTGAAATTCTATCAAAGAATTTAAAGGTAATGGATTCAACTGCAGCTTCTTTATGTAATGATAATAAAATGCAAATTATAGTATTTAATATGAACAATAGTGGTAATATTGTTAAGGCTGTCAAAGGTGAAACAATAGGAACATTAGTAAAATTTGAGGAGGAATAATCATGGAAGAATTAGAAATGACTCTTTTAGAGGGCGAAGAAAAAATGGATAAGGCTATTGAAGCCTATACTCGTGAATTAGCTACAGTTCGTACTGGTAGAGCTAATGCAAGCTTACTTGATAGTATTAATATTGATTATTATGGTGTACCAACTCCAATTAAGCAAATTTCATCAATTACTATTCCTGAAGCAAATCAACTTTATATTAAGCCATATGACAAATCTTCAATTAAACTAATTGAAAGTGCGATTTTCGCATCACCACTAGGATTAACTCCACAACTTGATTCTGTTGGTATTAGATTAATTTTACCAAAGATGACAGAAGAGCGTCGTAGAGAATTAGTTAAATTAGTTGGTAAAATGGAAGAACAAGCTAAAGTTAATGTTAGAAATGTTAGACGTGACTTAAATGATGAAATCAAAAAGCTTGAATTACCAGAAGATGATGAAAAATCTTCTTTAGATGATGTTCAAAAATTAACTGATAAGAAGATATCAGAAATTGAAGAAATCACTAAGAAAAAGAACGAAGATTTAATGAGCATATAATAATAGTAAATCCTACAATTTGTGTAATTGTGGGATTTTTTTTACGAATATAACTATGTTTTGAATTATTAAAATCTTGATATATATGTATATATATCATATAATTTTATTATAGATTTACTATTTTAATTTAAATAAAGCTGGTTGTATTTATGAGTGAAGAAATTGAATTATTGCAAAAACAAATAAATAAATTAGAAGACGAGAAAAATAAAGAACTCGATTCTTTATTAGTTCCTTTCAAAAATGCTAGAAATAAACTATATGAATCATTAAATAATATTCATAATAGTGCATTAAAAGGTGTTAATGATTATAATTCTCGTTCTTTTTTTATTAGTAAAAATGAACAAGTAAAGGTTGTTTTCAAACCATTAAAATTAGATGTTACACCTGATTTTGAGAACATCTTTAATAACAATTTAGAAAAAATAAAACAAGGTGCTTATCAATTTAATAGATTAACAAATACAAATCTATCTTCTTTTTTAGGAATAACTAATCTTATTGGACCAGCTATAAATCAAAATCAATACATATTAGATAATTTTGATAAGTTTTATGATTCAAAATATAAAGAATCAGAAAAAGAAGAATATTATAAAAAAGCTGTAGTTATTGAAAATAAATATAACGAAAAGATAAATGATTTAAAACAACAAATAAACGATATCGAAAATGAATTAGCTTCTAAAATAAATGAAGCCTATATAGGATGTTCTACAAGTTTAAGTGATGATGTTTCTAAAGTTGTTATTGGTTTTAAGAATGATACTCACGAACCATTTATCTATCAAGATTTAAAAGGTAAAGGTAATATTTTATATCACGCAAACTCAAACTCAAAATATCCATTCATTAAAGATTTAATGTTACAATATTTTGATAAAATAGGTGATAAAAATATTGAAATAGTATTAGTCGGTGATATGCCAACTGATATTGCTGGTTTATCAATATTATTAAAAAAATCATCAACAAATCCAAATAGCATATCTGAAGTGCATAGATTAAGTTACGCGGATGCTATTTTAACTGAATTAATTGAAAAACTAGAAAATAGAGCTTCTAGATATATATTTGATGGTGATTTCTTTGAATTTAACAAGAATAATCAATCAAATAAGGATCCTTATATTATTGTTATAATTGATGATGTTACATCTATGAATGAGGATTGTAAGAGAAAAATAGAACAACTAGCAGTAGATGGAAATACTAATGGTATTTTTACAGTTATTATAAGTGATGATAAATATAATGAAACATATAATGATGAATGTATAAAATTTAATTCAGATGATTATAATTTTATTGAATTTGATTGTTTCGATGAAAAGAATTGTAAATATAACGATGAAGTAGTTAATTTAAATTTACAACCAAAAGATTTTAATTTAAAAACATTCTTAGATTCGTTATCTAATAGAAAAATTGATAATAATACATATATTTCATTTAATGATATTGTTAATGATGAAAATAATATAGATACATCATCATTCTCAAGAAAAATTACAATACCTGTTGGTAAAACAGGACCTAGTATAAAAAATATTACATTTGATGTTTTAGGTAGTGGTGAATCATTTATGATTGTCGCTGGTACAACTGGTTCTGGTAAATCTGAATTCTTACATACTATGATTTTGGATAGTGCTTATTTATATAATCCAAAACAACTTCAATTTTATTTAATTGATTTTAAAGATGGCGTTGAATTTGGACCTTATATAGATAAATATAGTATTCCGCATATTAAATTAATTTCTAGAAAAAATACGATAGATGATGCATTAACTATTTTGCAAAAGATTCAAACTATTTTTGAAAGAAGAAATGATTTAATTAGACAAGGAAATTATAAAGATATTATTTCTTATAACGAAGATCATAAGGATAATCCTATTTCTAGATTATTTATTGTTATAGATGAATACCAAGTCTTATTAAATGGTGGTACATCTAATTCAAATTCTAGAATTGCATCACAATGTGAAGAAATCTTAAAAGATATTGTTAAAAGAGGTAGAACCGCAGGCATATCTTTAATCCTAGCAAGTCAGGTTAATGCCTGTGGTAAAGAGATACTATCTCAAATTAGTCATCGTGTAGTTTTCAAATCTGAAGGTGTATTAACTGGTTTAATAGAATCATTACCATATAGTGCTGAAAAAGAATTAAATGGTCTTCCAAAAGGTTCTGCATATCACACATCTAATGGTAAGGATGCTTCAATATTTAGAAGTGCTTATATACCAAACAAATCTAAAGATGATAAAGAAATATCTAAAGATAAGATAGTTAGAATGATTAGAGAAAAATATCCATCTGATATTTATCCAACTAATATAATAGTTTCTAATGATGAAACAATTGTTAATTATGATGATAAAGCAATTCAAGATGATAGAATTATCGATTTAGGTATATCTGTATTTGATAATGAGCATGTAACAATGAGATTATCACATGATACATTTTCAAATTATATTATTCTTGGTGATAATAAGAAGAATTATGATATTGAGGCAGCGATATTAAAAAGTAAATATGTTACATCAAATGATTTAGAATGTAATTTATATTGTTCCCCTAAATCATACGATTTCTTTAATAACAATTTAAATGATATAAAAGTATTAAAATCTTTGAATGATTTACATAATGTTGTATCAGAATTATATTTAGAAATGGTTGATAGAAGAAAGCAATCAAATAAAGGAATCGATATTTCTAAATTAAATGAAAGAATATTAATCATTAATGATTTTGATTATAAACAATTTAGTGATTACTTTCATGAAGAAGATAATGATTCTAGTTCAAGTTCAGTTGACGAATTTGGATTACCAATAGATTTATCATTCTTGGGTGGTGGTTCATCTAAATCTTCTAGTGTTGATAAAACACTTATCGATATGATTAAAGAAATCTATTCTCAAAGCTATAAATATGGCATTTACTTATTTATCCATTCTGATACTGATAAAAATCTTGATGGAATATTTGATTATCAAACAAAGGGATATTTTGAATATGGATTTTATTTAAATAAAGAAGCAGTTAATTATTATTTAGAGAAGACATCATATTCATCTCGTAAGGTTGATATTGAAAAACAAAATTCAGTATATGTTAATGGAGATAATTATATTAAATTCAAGAGATATAATTTTGAGGAGAAATAGATATGGCAGATAAATTTTATTTAGACACTAACGCACTTAATGCATATCTAAAATACTTAGATAGTATGAAATCTAAAATGTTTGATACTGTTAAGCATGGTAAAGATGCATCAAACGCTGCGATAAATTTTAATGATGAAGTAATTACATCAGCTTGTGAGCATGTTGATACAATATGTGATAATATTAAAAAAATGGGTGAAGCTATGGATAATATGGCTGAAGTTGCTAAGAAGCTTCACAAACTATATGTGGAATATAATAAGAGGATATAGCGTATGTCAGATATTTTAAATAATAGTAATTCCGAAAGTTTAAGAGATTTTTGTAATGAACTACAAAAATTTGGTGTTGATATTGTTTCTGAAATGAATGATTTCTTTAAAAAGCATCAACAAATGCATAATTATTGGTCTGGTGAACAATATGATCAGTTTACAGAACAATTTAGAATTCTTTGTCTTAATACTCATAACGAAGTTAGAGAAATGTTAGAACTAGTAAAAAGAGCTAGAGCTAAGGCTGATGAACTTGATGTTGCTAGTGCGGTTAAGTTGGATATTAAGAAGTAGAATTTATGAATAAAAAAGAATATCCATATAATATTTTAATTGAAAACATTGATAATGGATGTTGGAAAGATAAGACAGGGAAATATTTTATTGAATCATTTACTGAAATCAATAAAAGTCTAGAGTATTTTGATAAGGTTCAGGATAATTGTAAAAAGATAATGCATGAATTACATAATTCCTCTAAGAAAGATAAAATCAATAATCTATTGAAGGGACTTAAATAATTATGGCAGAATTCGTGTTTGAAACAATTTTAAGTACTAGAGATTTACTAGAGAATAAAGTAATTGAAAATACCAATAAGTTTATTGATGATGTAGGCAGAATTATTTCTGATAATTTTAATGAAGTTAATGATACTTTACCAAGAGAAAGAAATTTACTTCAATATTATCAATCAGAAAAAAGTCAACTTGAATCTAGATTGGCATTTGTTAGAAATAAGATTGCAGAACTTGAGGCTGCAAGAAATTCAATTATGCAATCAATGAAGGATGAAGAAAGCAAATTTACTGCTATGCGTGAAATAGCAGGAATTAATAAACAAATTGCAGTGTTGTCAAGAGAAAAAGGAAGATTACAAAACAATATCAATATTTATACACAAGTTATTAAATTACAACAAGAATATGTAACTATGTTACAAAACGCTTCGAGATTTTTAGAAACTGCATATTCAGATTATAAAGAATGTAAAAGATTTATTGATGATAGAAATCAAGAATTATTAAATGATTTAAATAGTGTAATTGAAATAATAACTGATTATTATAGAGTTCCATCAGTTTTAGGTGTTGGATACAACGAATCATATTATTTAAAAATAGATAAAGATATTTTAAAGGATTACAATAAACATTTAATAAAAAAATCTGATGATATTTATAAAATCATTACTAAATTAGCAAATGATGTTAAAGATATTTATAATAATCAAGATAATGTTTTTGATAGTTTGAATGATGGTGCAATAAAAAATATGGCAGACGCAACAGATACTGTTAGATATTTAAACGACGCAGCGGATGTAATGCTTGCTATGTATGATTATTTAAGTCAATATGATAGCTATGCAAAAAAAGAAGTAAAAACAATTAAATTAAGTAAATTAAAATCTTTTAATGATAGTCAAAAAATAGAAGGATCAGGACTATTAGCATGGATTTTGATAGCCAGCATAATTAAATTTTAGGAGGATATAAAAATGGGTGATTTTGATTTTGGCGGTGGAAATTTCGGTGATATTGAAAAGGTAAAGAATATAAAGGGGAAATATGATGCATTAATTGCAAAAATGTTTGCAACTGGATATTCAAATGAAATATATAAAGAATATATAGATATTAAAAGTGAATTAAGTGGTATCAATCCACAAATCGTTCAAGAATCTGGTATTAATATGGCAATACTTGATGTGATTGAACAAAAACATCAAGAAGAAATAAAAAAACAAGAAGCATTAAAACAAGAAATTGATTCTTTTAATAAGAATTATGTAAATATTCTTGAAACATTTATATTAGAACATGATGAATCAATTAAGGACGAAATAAAAAAATATAAAGCTAAATTTTCTAAATTACCTAAGGAATCTAAACCATTTGTTTATAATAATGATGATGTTTTTAAAGCAATTAGTGATTCATTTGATGTGCAAGAAGAAAATGATGAAGATGCTAAAGATGTTTCTGGAGGATTAGATTTAACTAAAGAAGATGATAGAAAAGAATATTTAAATAGATTGGTTATTCCTTTTGCAAAACAATTAGTTGATAGAGTACATGAATTGATTGATGATGATGAAGAAACATTTGATAAAGATGATAGACTAATATTTAGAGAAGACGGGAAAAAGACTTTTTTTCATGCTATAACAAAAGCTCCTAAACAAATTAAAGATGGAAGCGTAAATATAGATGATTTAGATGAACCCTTTACATTTGATGAAATTAATGGATATATAGTTTACGAACCTGAAGCATGGGTTTCAACAAAATTAATTAATGAAAAACGAACTTCTGCTGGTTGGAATAAGACTAAAATCCAACATGATTTATCTTATGAAGTTTTAATAGATGAGTTTACTAAAAGAATTATTTCTACAGCGAATAATACATTAAACATAGAAGATTTACATATCGATTATGGTTGGTATTATTATCCAAAATATGATAATGAGGAAAAAGACTGGTTTGATTACGATAATAACGATTACAAATGCACACATCGTTATATAATATCATTATGGAATCGTGTGGTAGTTGATACTATGGTAGAAGAACGTATTAAAGAATGGGAAAGTGAAAACAATCGTGATTGGAATAATGAATATTTCTTTTCAATCGAAAAAAACTAAAATTCCAATTCAATAATAAAAATAATAATAGTAAATCCTACAATTTGTGTAATTGTGGGATTTTTCTTATGTTATAGATTTTTTTAAATATAAATGATATAATCATTTATGAAATTTTTAAATTTTTAATGGTGGTGTAAATTATGAAAAAAAGGATTATAACAGGTATAATAATGGCAGTTATATTAATTCCTGCAGTTATTGTTCCAGAATTAATTAGAGTATTAGATATAATCTTATTAGGAGCCTGTGTTATTGCTTCATTCGAATTATTAAATATGTATGATAAGGAAAAGAAGTTACACTGGTGTATAAAATTAATAAATGTATTATTTACACTACTTTTATATATAGCTATTGTTAATGGAGAAGCATATAGAGATAAATGTGCTGATTCATTGATTGTTAGATGGCTTGAGGCAACAAATTTAGTTCATGTTATTACACCACTAAATGTTATTTTAACTATGTTCATTGGGATTCTTGCGATAATGATTTTAAATTCATCATTTACAGTATCTGATGCTGGTAAAATATTTGTTTCAATAGTTTATATTGGCGTTGGAGTAGGTGCATTTACAGTTTTAAGATATTTTGGAGTTCGTTTTATCGTTTATTTATTATTAATTACAGTTTCTACTGATATATTCGCTTTAGTATTTGGTATGTTATTAGGTAAGCATAAAATGGCACCATTTATTTCACCTAAGAAAACTTGGGAAGGTGCGATTGGTGGATCATTTGTTGCGATTGTAATAGGAACAGTATTCTTATTATTATATGAATATTTTTCTAGTGTATTCCATAATGGTGTTGCTACAGGCTTCTTTGATGGAGTATTTAATTATTCTGAATTCACATCAGTTGGTAAATTTTTCTTTGCAGTAACATTAACATTGTTTATTTCTGTTTGTGGACAAATTGGAGATTTAGTTGCTTCAAAATTAAAAAGAACTTATGGTATTAAGGATTACTCTAATTTATTCCCTGGACATGGTGGAATATTAGATAGATTTGATTCTTGTTTCTTTGCTAGTGCTATTTTCTTAGCATTTATGATAAGTGAAATGAATATATTTGGAGTTGTTATTTAATGAAATATTTATATATTTTAGGAGCTTCAGGTTCAATAGGGACTCAAACCTTAGATATAGTTAGAAATAATCCTAATGAATTTAAGGTTGTTGGAATGACTGTTGGCAGAAACTTAGAAAAGGCAAAATCAATAATAGAAGAATTTAAACCTGAAATAGTATCATTTAGAACTAATGATATTCCAGAATTATCTTATAAACCAATAATTGTTTTTGGTGATGAAGGATTAGATGAGGTAGCCAAATATAGTAAGTATGATAATGAAATATTAGTTAATTCACTAGTTGGTATTTCGGGATTAAAGCCCACTGTTGAAGCTATTAAAGTAAAAAAGATTATCGCTTTAGCAAATAAAGAAACTTTAGTTGTTGCTGGAGACTTAATAAAGGATTTAATAAAGAAATATAACACAAAGCTTGTCCCTATTGATTCAGAGCATTCAGCTATTTTAGAATGTTTAACAGGCGAGAAAAAGGAACAAGTAAAAAAATTAATTATTACAGCTTCTGGTGGTTCTTTTAGAGATAAAAAAAGAGAAGAACTAAAGAATGTTACAGTAAATGATGCTTTAAAGCATCCTAACTGGAGTATGGGTAGTAAGATTACTATTGATAGTGCAACAATGATGAATAAGGGATTTGAAATAATTGAAGCACATCACTTATTTGATATGCCATATGATAAAATAATGCCTATTTTACATAAGGAATCAATTGTTCATTCTATGGTTGAATTTAATGATGGTTCAATCAAGGCCGAATTAGGATATACAGATATGCATAGACCTATCGCTTATGCTTTAAGATATCCTGATCATATGAATTGTGAATCTAAATATTTAGATTTATTTGGACTTAATTTACATTTTGAAGAATTAAGTGAAGAAAGATATCCTACCTTAAAATATACTAAGATGGTATGTGAAAAGGGTGGAATATATTATGCAGTATTAAATGCTTCTAATGAGGCTGCTGTTAAATTGTTTTTAGATCAAAAGATTAAATTTTTAGATATAGAAAAAATAATATATGAAGAAATATCTAAAGATGAATATAAGAATATAGCTTATAATTTGGATAATATTTTAAATATTAGTAAAGAAATTATTAATAAGCTTTTAAAAAAGTATGGTGATTAGTAATGTTTTTAATGAATGAGGTTGCGTTAATAATACTTTCAATAATAGCCTTTATAGTTATAATTAGTGTTATCATAGCACTTCATGAATTAGGGCATTTTATTGTAGCGACAAAATTTAAGGTTTTATGTTATGAATATTCAATTGGTATGGGACCAATTATTTATAAGAAAAAATCTGAAAAAAGTGAAACTCAATTTTCTATTAGAGCTATTCCTCTTGGTGGATATGTATCTATGGCAGGTGAGGATATACTTGCAGATGATATAAAAAAAGAAGCGTCTGTTGGTATAAATTTTGATGACGATGATAAGGTATCTGAAATAATACTAGATCCTAATCAGGATGCTCAGGCTAGAGGTAAATGTACTGATATTGATTTGATTGGTAAAGATCAAGATGAATTATATATTACACTTGATGTTGATGGAGAAGAAAATCAATATATAGTTAATCAAAACGCTACATATATATTTGAAAAGAATTCAAGATTACAAATAGCTCCTTACGAAAGAACTATTGATGCTAAGCCCGTATGGCAAAGAATCTTAGTTTATCTTGCAGGACCTTTAATGAACTTTATTTTGGCAATTTTTATTTATTTAATTGTTGCTTTTTCAACTGGAGTTCAAGATTTATCTTCTAATAAAATAGGTGGCGTTTCTGAAAATTATCCTGCATATGGTATTTTACAGGAAGGCGATGAAATAAAATCAGTTAATGGTAAAAATATTTCATCTTGGACTGATTATCAAAATGTTTCATCTGAAATATATAATAGATATGAAACAACATTAACACTAAAAATAGTAAGAGATAACGAAGAAAAAGAATATGTTATTGAAGCTTATACTGGCTATAATTCTATAGGCTTATCAAATTATAATTTGAATCAAGAAGAATTAAAATTACAAACAATTCCAGGGACTGATGTTAAAGGCTTAAAGGTTGGAGTTGTTGGTTTAAGATACAAAAATTCATCAGATGAGAAATATGAAAAAAATATCACTAAAGATGATTATATTACTGAAATTGTAATAGATAATGGTGAAAAAATAGCTTTAACAAGCTGGGGACAATTATCGAAGTTATTAAAAGAAAAAACATATGATAAAGAATCTCATGAGGTTAGATTTACTTATTATCATAAGAATGGTGATAATTACGAAAAAATAGATTCTAGTGAATGTAAAATAATAGAACCATATACAAGTGAAGTATTAGAAAGTCAAAATATTGTTAATATAACAAATTATATTGGTATTAAATCAACATATCATTTTGATTTTTTAGGATGCGTTGGTCAAGCATTTAGTAATTTCTGGAATGATTTTACTTTAATATTTAGAACATTAAAATTATTAATAGCTCCATCAGGAGTAAGACAGATAGGTGTACAAAATTTATCAAGCTTTGTTGGTATATTTGCGATGATAAAGAAGTATATAGCCTCAGGTTTCTTAACATTATTATCATTTGCGGCTATGTTATCAGTAAATATTGGTATAGTTAATTTATTACCAATACCTGCACTTGATGGTGGTAAGATATTATTTGCTTTAATTGAGCTAATAACAAAGAAAAAACTACCTAAGAAGGTAGAAATAATAATTAATGTCGTTTTCTATGTATTATTATTAGGCTTATTGGTATATGTTACCTATAACGATATATTAAGACTTTAAGGAGGGTTATTATGGAGTATCAAAATCCTATAATTTTATCAGATTACAGTGATCCTGATTGTATTAGGGTAAAGGATAATTTTTATATGATTGCTTCATCATTTAATCATACTCCTGGTGTGCCAGTTCTTAAAAGTAAGAACTTAGTTGATTGGAAAATTATTAATTATGTATTTGATAAATTACCTTGGGATAAATATAATGATGTTTGCCATGGTCATGGAGCTTGGGCTCCTTCAATCAGATATCATAATAATAAATTTTATGCTTTTATTCCTTTCCCTGATGAAGGAATATATGTATCTGAATGCGAAGATATAGAAAAGGGTGATTGGTCTGAATTATGGCCAATATATGAGGGGTCTGGTTATGAGGATCCATGCCCTATTTGGTTAGGTGATAAATGTTATGTTGTTATGGGTTTTGTTAAATCAAGAATAGGATTTAATTCAGTTTTAGGTGTATTTGAAATAACACCTGATTGTAAAAAGAGATTAACTGATTATAAAATCATATTCGATGGACATAATACACAACCTACAATAGAAGGACCTAAATTTTATACACATAATGATTATATTTATATTTTAGCTCCTGCAGGTAGTGTTAAAACAGGATGGCAAACAGCTTTAAGGAGTAAAAATATTTATGGCCCATATGAAGAAAAAATAGTAATGTGTCAAAATGATTCTAAAATCAATGGTCCTCATCAAGGAGCCTTAATTGATTTAGATAATAAAGATAATTACGCATTTGTTCATTTTCAAGATAAAGGTCCATATGGAAGAATAGTTCATCTACAGCCTGTTAAATGGGTGAATGATTGGCCTTTAATTGGTTATGCTAAGGATGAATTATTAGCTGGATCTCCAGTTATTAATCATGAATATTTAGTTAATAAGAAATCTAATTATAAATTACCAATTAGTGATGATTTTAATGATGATAAATTATCACTTATGTGGCAAACACCAGCTAATAAAATAGATGGTATTTATGAGCTAGATAACGGATTAAAATTAAATTGTTTATATTATAATAAATCAACTAATTTAAATTTATATCCTTATTCATTATTAACTAAATTAGTTTTATCATCATTTAATGTTGAAACTAAAATTAATTTAAATTTAGTTAATAATGGTGATGAAGTAGGGTTGGCATTAATGGGTAGAGAATATTCATTTATATCTGTAAGAAGAGAGAATAATAAAAACTATTTATTAATATCTAAAGGCTCATTTGATTCTAATGATGAAATCATTTATAAAGAAGAATTTAATGATAATTCATTAATATTAAATATAAAATATAAAAATCCAGATATTTATTATTTAGGATTTAATAATAAATATTTTAAGATTAGATTTATAGCTAAGCCAGGTAGATGGATTGGTAGTAAATATGGTATTTTTGCTAGAAACATAAATAATGATTCTAAGGGATATGCTAGATTTGAATATTTCAAGGTTAGGGGCAAAAAATATGAATAATATAAAAAAAGAAGATGAATTCATCCTTGATATTAAAAGATTAGGTATTAATGGTGAAGGTATTGGTTATTACAATCGTTTAGCCATATTTGTACCTAACGCTATACCAGGTGAAGGTCATAATATTAAAATAACTGAAGTAAAACCTAATATGGCTTTTGCAAAAAGCTTAGAAATAAAAACTAAATCTGAATATCGAAAAGAACCTAAATGCGTTTATTATGATAAATGTGGTGGATGTAATACTATGCACATTGATTACAATAAGATGCTAGATTTTAAAAGAGATATTTTAGTTGAAGCATTAAATAAATATTCTGGATTAAATACAAAATCCTTTGAAATAAAAAAAACTATTGGATTAAATGAATTTAATTATAGAAACAGAAGCCAATTACCTTTAAGAGTAGAAGATGACAAATTAAAGGTTGCGATGATTAAAGAAAATTCTAATATATTTATTCCAATTGATGAATGTATTATTCAAAATAAATTATTAAATGAATTAAATAATTCTATTTGTAAATTAATTGAAAAGAATAAAATATCTATTTATTCTTACAAAGAAAAAAAGGGAATTATTAGATATATTACAATTAGAGTAAATAAGAATAATGAAGCCTTAGTTGATTTAGTATGCTATCAATATGAAGATTTAAAGAATTTAGCTGAAGAAATAATGAAGCTAAAGGGTGTAAAAGGTGTTTATCAATCTTTAAATACTGTATTTACACAAGGAGCATCCATAGTTGGTGGAGATTTAATTCATTTAGCTGGAGATAAATATATTATTGAGACCTTAGGCAATATTAAATATATGTTATATCCAGATACATTCTTCCAATTAAATACTTTAGTTGCGGAAGAAATGATGAAAACTGTATTAAAAAGCTTAAAGCTTTCATTTAAAGAAAGAGTATTAGATGCTTATTCTGGAGTTGGCGCTATTGGTTTATATATAGCTCATAATGCTAAAGAAGTAATTGGTATTGAGAATAATAAATCTAGTGTTTTAGCCGCAAATGAAAATGCTAAATTAAATAATATTAAGAACGCAAAATTCTTACAAGGAAACGCAGAAGAATTACTTCCTAAAATGATTAAAGATGGAGAAACATTTGATGCTGTTGTTGTGGATCCACCAAGAACAGGCTTAAATGATAAATTTATTAAAGCATTACTTGATTCTAATGTTAAAAGAATCATTTATGTTTCATGCAACCCATCAACTTTAGCGAAGAATTTAAGTGTTTTAAAGGAAAAATATAATGTTAATTCTATTACACCTTTTGATATGTTCCCTAATACAGCTTTGGTTGAAAGCGTATGTTGTCTTTCGCTAAAATAATTTAAAGAATAGGGAGAATATAATGTCTTCTACTAAAGAATACAAAGATTATATATTAGAACAATTAAGAGATGTAGATAATATTTCATATAGACCAATGATGGGAGAATTCTTATTATATAAAGATGGAATTTTATTTGGTGGTATATATGATGATAGATTATTAATTAAAATTACAAAAAATAATAAGAAATATAATATGGAAGAATCTATACCATATCCTGGTGCTAAAGCAATGTATTTAGTAAATGAAATAGATAATTCAATATTATTAAAAGAAATAATAGAAGTAACGTATAATGATTTAAAGTAATTAGATTTATTTTAAAGAAAAATCCGCGAATTGCTTTCTCATGTGGGGACGGTTGTTCAATTGCTTGTTGGTCCATCAATAGAAATTTTAGACAATCATATTTTTGTGTATATATAGAGTTTTTTTGTTTTTAGAAATGTATTTAAATGATTAAATTAATATGTACCCCAAGTCAAGGACACTTTGAAAAAAGGTGTAATATTTAGTTGTA
>CAMJOZ010000007.1 GCA_946407635.1 uncultured Caryophanales bacterium | reverse complement strand
TTATCCTTTTCTCTTTTAATTATTTTATTTGTCTACTTTGGAGATATCATATCATAATTCGAGCCTTTAAAATCATATTTTACATAACAGTTTTATTCTTACCGCTATTCTTTCCTTCGTATAGCTTACTATCAGCCATATTAATCCATTCATCATTTTTGATATCATTAATATAATCAGAAGCACCTGTTGTTATAGTAACATCAATATTGATGTTTTCAAAAATGAAATCATGATCTTCTACTTGTTTTCTTATTAAATCAATCTTATCAAACATATTATCTTCTTTTTTTAATATGGTGATAAATTCTTCTCCACCATATCTAGAAATAAAAGAATCACCAATATTTAATTTAGTTATTCTAGCTAATTCCTTTAAAACATAATCACCACAGATATGGCCATATTTATCATTGATTTTTTTAAAATCATCAATATCAAATATTGCTAGAACATAATTTTCTTTATTTTCTAATACATTTAAATAATCATATAATCCATATCTATTAGGTATTTGTGTTAAATTATCAGTTCTTGATTCTCTTTTTATTCTATCTTCTAGTTTTGTTGCGTAATTAGTAAATGTTCTTAAATATATACATATAAACATAAATACTATAAATGCGTGGGCAACAAATAAGAAAACAACAGCCCAGTGATCTAATTGATAATAAGGAGTTATGTTATCACATACGAAATATAAACCAATATAAATAAACATACTCATTATTGTCCATATAACAGCTTTCTTATTACTTCTATTTGATTTAGAAAAATAAGCTGCGTAGAAAGCTATTATACATAAACCAATAATACACAAATGGAATCCTGGTCCAAAACCACATAGAATTGTGGCACATATCATATATGCCATTATTTCAATTCCACATCCATCTTTAAAAAATAAATATCTTTTGAATTTAATTAATAAATAAAATGAAGCATAAATTATTATACTTCCAATATTAACATAAACTAAAACATAAGTTTGTGTAATTAAGAAAAATATAAGATAAAATATATGCGCAGCCAAATAAGCTGTATTAGTTACCAAACAAGTTTTCTTAACAACATCGTCATATGCTTTCTTTTCTTCAATAGTTTGCATATAACCACCACCGATCCATTTTGTTAATAATAACACATTTACTATTTTTAGTCAAAAATATATATGTATAATATAAGAAATGAAAAATTGTATAAGAAATGAATAGAAATGAAAAATTAATATAATAGAAAAACGGCTATAAAAAAGCCGTTTAACTTAGTGGGAGAAATTTAGATAATATTTTATTTAATTAAGATATCTATTCAAAATATTCAATAATTATATAGAATAGATAAATATTAGATCCAGCTGATTTTAATCTAAATGTACCTGCATCCTCAAATACATTAGTTAAAACAGTTTGTGAACCACTCATTTCAAAATTATAAGCTAATGATGCGTTATCAACACTTGTTGCTCTAATAGTTCTAACATCAGAACCTCCACTTACACCAACAATAGTAACTTCACATTTGCCCTTTACTTCAAATTCAATATAATAATCTTTATTTCCACCTAATAATATACCAGCATCTGTAGCGTCATACTCTACACCATTTAATTCAAATGCAGTACCTTTTTTATTATATTTTTGCATCTTAGCATCAGATGTATTATCAACTAAAGTAAATGTATGTCCTTCTGAAACTTTTGATTGACCATTTAATGTTGATCCTACACTAACACTTGGGAAATCATTAATTGACATATATGCAGTTAAGATAGCTTGTGGTCTTGCTGATTTAACCTTAGCCTCATAGGCTTCTAGATCACTTAAGTTAGTTACTTGATCTCTTAAATCATAATTTAATGATTCATAAACATCTCTAGCTTCTTTACAATATGTACCCCAAGTTTCATAATTTTCACTTGTAATACTATCTAAAGAGCCTCTAGCCTTTAAAGCTTCAATTGCTTGAATCGCAACATCTGGTTGAACATATTTTCTTTCAGGATCCTTTGGATTTACTTCTTCAAATAAAGCTTCCATTTCATTAGCCTTAGCTATTGATAATCTATTAGAAGGATTAATATAATTCTTTGGTTTTTCTAAAATGTGCTTAACAAAGTTGAAATATTCAACTGTATTGCCATGCTTAACTGTTTTTCCTTGCATATCATAATTAATAATTTCTTCTGCAATATATGAAGCAGTTAAATATGCACCATATTTATTATAATGTGTTCCTTCCATCTTCTCATATCCAGCACTTGCATTATGATATGCACTATCATATCCTGTTGGCCATGGACCATTATTAAGATTGTTTGGAACTATTGCCATCAAGAAATCAGAGAAATTTTGTGTTGCTATTTCTAAAATATCTTTTGAGAAACCAAAATTATCTATTAATAAACAATTTTCTTCTTCTGCTAATTGCTTAACTGCTTTAACATATGCAAAATCATCACCATGTCTACCTGGGCCACCCTTGATTTTACCATTTGCATCAAATCCAACTCTCGCAACAGGAGTACATAAAACAGGTGTTGCTCCTTTTTCTCTAGCAAAATCAATATACATTTTTAAATAGCCCTTATATGTACCTTCTCCATACTCATAATATTCATTGCCATATTTAGCTATTTCTGTTTTAGTTTTATCTGACATATCACTTGGTAAATTTGATGTTGTACTTACTTTAGTTTGAGGCTTAACAACTGGATATATACCATTTTCATCAGGAGTTCCTAGTGGAACCATTCTTTCATATTTATAGCTTGTATCATCGTAACTCTTTGTGTCATCATCATTATGACCAAATTGAACAAATAAATAATCTCCTTCTTGAATTGTTTCTTCGATTGATTTTCCACCATTTTCAGTAAATGGATATTTTGCACTATCAGTTGAAGTAAATAATCTATCTTCATTAATAAATGAACGAGAAGATCTACCGCCTCTAGCTGCGTTTACAACCTTAACATTATCATCTAAGAACCAACCTAAATATTGACCCCAACCACCAATATATTGTTCATCTGCGTATGTTTGTACAGTTGAATCACCTGCTAAATAAAGAGTTGGTGTTTTATTTGTATCATATGGAACACCTTTATATTCCTTCCATTTAGCATATAAAGTAATGTTATCAGTTAAAGTAGAACTGAAATCATATAATTCAGTTAATTCTTTATCCTTATACCATCCCTTAAACTTGTAACCTGTAGCTTCAGGATCTTTAGGAAGAGTAGCTTTAGCATCATCATTTTTTTCTACTTCCTCAGCTTGGATTGAGCTTCCATGTCCGTTCATATCAAAATTAACGACATAACAATCCTTACCTTCAGTGTTTTCTGGCTCATTTTCACCATTATCTTTTCCACATGAAGCGAGCATCACTCCACCTAAAACCAATCCTGCAATACTTAATAAAATTTTTTTCACATTTTCATCCCCTTTGGACTTATTTTTACATACAAAAACACTTATATAAAGCAATTTATGTGACGAATTTCTTTGTTTTTTGTCATATTTTCGAATATTTTTATGCATGTTTTTATCATATTCGAAAATGCAACAAAATTTGTTTAATCTTGTCATAGAAACCGCTTAATTTAATAAAATATTTATGTAATAATATTTTAAAAATGGAGGTTTTTTAAGATGAAAAAAGGAATAGTATTTGGAATGTCAATTTTAACTTTATTTGGTTTAGCTTCTTGTAATACACCTAAAGAAAATGAACCAGATCCAAAAGACAACATAGCTGGTGAGCCTAGTGATAATAATCCAACTGATGGTGGTCAAGAAGGTGAAGGTGGAGGAACTCAAGCCAATGTCGAAAAGCTAGTAGTTGAAGAAAATGATTATAACAAGGTGGCTACTAATGTTTATATGGTTGGAGATTCAACTATGTGTAATTATAATCCATTAGATAAATATTATTATCCTAGATATGGATATGGAACTCAAATGGATAAATATTTTGATTCTACTAAGGTTACTTTTAAAAATTTAGCTTTATCAGGTAGAAGTTCAAAAAGCTTCTTAACAGAATCTAATTATTCTACTTTAACATCAAGTATTAAATCAGGAGATTATTTAATTATTGGTTGGGGACATAATGATGAAAAATATGGTACTGCAACATATACAGGAGCTAGCTATAGTTCAGTAGATGATGCACTTGCTGATAATACATCATTCCAATATCATTTATATGAAAAATATATTAAGATTGCCCAAAGTAAAGGTGCTAACCCAATATTAGTATCACCAATCGTTAGATTATCAGAAACTGATGATTATTCTGGTTCTACTGCCCATGTAACTCAATATGGTGATTATAGAAAGGCAGTTGAGGATGTTGCTAAAAAATATTCAATTCCATTTGTTGATTTAACAACAATAACTAAAAACATGTATACAGAATTAAAATATGATGAAGCAAAAAAATTCCACGCTATTAAAAGTGGAACAGATGAATCTGAAGGAAAAGATGTAAATTGGAATGCTATCGATACTACGCACATTAATTATTATGGAGCTAATATGGTAGCGTATCAATTTGCTAAATATTTACAATCAACTTCATCAAATTTAAAATATTATGCAATTAATGGTAAAGAAATACCAAATGAATCAATTCTAACAAAATATGATGGTTATGTTTGGTCAAAATACGCTTCACCAGATCTTTCAAGCTATAATCCTGGTGAAAACTTTAGAACTACTACACCAGGATGGTATGGAACTGCATTTGGTAATTTAAGTGGTGATAGTACTTCTAGCTTCTTTGCAAAAGAAACATCTTCAGGTGTATTTGAGGTTAGTTCAACTAATGATAAAGGTAAGATGGCTAAAGATGGTGATGGTTTTGCTTTCTTATTCAAGCAAGTCGCTGCTAACCAAAACTTCAAGGTAAGTGCTAAAGTAACAGTTTTAACAAAACCAAAAGATAATTCTCAATCAGCATTTGGTTTAATGCTAAGAGATGATTGCTATATCAATGTATCTTTACAAAATACTTTATTAGCATCAACATTTGGTGCTTGTGGATATTTTAAGGATAAAGCATTCTTCAGTAGATATAATGGAAGCCTAACAACTGCTGGCTCAACGACAACAGCTTTATCTACTGTAGTTCCTGGCACTGTTTATTATTTAACACTTGAACAAAATGGACAAAATCTAATTTGTACAGTTAAAATTGGCGATGGTGCCGAAATGACACAAACATTTACTGATTATGCATTTAATGCTGTAGATAAAGAATATATGTATGTTGGATTTATGGCAACTAGAAGTGCTTCAATAAAAGTTGAAAATTTAACATATGAAGATAAAGGCACAAATACTGGTGCTTAATCTTATACCTTTCTTTCCAAATTAAAAGAGCCTATTCGATAGGCTCTTTTGTTTCTTTTTTATTCTTAATTCTATATTGATAAGGTGTTTCTTTAAAATATTCTTTAAAGGCAAATGAGAAATGTTCTGTAGTTGAATATCCAGTCTCTATTGCTAAATCAGCTATTTTTATATCTGTATAAATTAATTTATTAGATGCATAACTCATTCTAGCATATGCCTTTAATTCTCTAAATGATTTATTGTAATTCTTTAATAAATATCTTTGCAATTCTCTCGGAGATAAATGTAATCTATTAGATATTTCAGTAATTGTAATAGTTGCGAATTCATTATACAATATGTTTTCAATTTCATATTGTAAACTTTCTGTATCCCAATGTGATAATCTATCACCTTTAGAATCTGCATTTCTTAAGATTTTAACAATTATATTTTTGAAATTTGAAACTACAATTTCATTATATCCAAATCTTCTATTTTTAAATTCATATAATAAATCATCAAATAAAACTCCTAAGTTATATTTATCTAAACCAACAAAATATTTAGATAAATATGGAATATATTCTTTATATCCTGATGTTTTATCAACTAATAAATAAATCGAATAGACATCTAAAGTAGTCTCCGGTATTAATGAATAAGAAACAAATTCAGGAACTACTATATAAAAATTTTTATCTATTTCGTGAATTTCATCATTGATAATGATTTTACCTTTACCATTTTTAATAAACTTAATTTCAATTGTTAAGGCACCATGATAATGTAATGGTTCAACAGATGTAATACTATTAAAACTAAAATCAGCTAATGTAAAAAATATTTTTGCCATCATGAATTTAATAGAATCTTTAGTTGAAAACATCCAATCACTTCCTTACAAATATAATTATTCTTCATTGTTGTTCTTTTTTGATTCATTTACATATGATATTAATTCATCTTTAATTTTAATTACAATATCAATAATATCAGGATCAAAATGTGTTCCTCTTCCTTCAACTATTATATTGAAAGCTTCTTCTGCAGGAATTGCATTTTTATAACATCTTTGTGATGTTAAAGCATCATAAACATCCGCGATTGCCATTATTCTAGCACTTAAAGGTATTTCTTCACCCTTTAATCCCTTAGGATAACCTGAGCCATCCCATTTTTCATGATGGGCAATTGCGATATCATAAGCTGTTCTAAAGAATTCATCATCATCAAGGTTAGAGAAAATATTATTTATCATTTCTCCACCCTTTTCTGAATGCTTCTTCATTTCATCAAATTCTTCATCAGTTAATTTGCCTGGATTTAATAAAATAGCATCTCTAATTGCTATTTTACCAACATCATGAAGCGGTGCTGAATTTTCTATTTGATTAATATATTCATCAGTTAATATATCCTTATATTTAGGATATTTTTTCATTTCTCTTGCAATCATACTAACATATGTTTTAGTTCTTATAATATGTCCACCAGTTCCAGCATCACGAGTTTCAATTACGGCAGCCAAATCGCCAATAACACGATTTTGCATCTTCGTTCTTCTTTCCATCTCGTGCTTTACTTGCTCAGAAAGCTCCATTTGAGAATCTAACATACGAGCATTTCTTTGTGTAATACCAACAACTAAAACATCAATTAAGATAATACAAATCCATCTTGGTAAGATGTGATGATATAAAATAACAAACATTCTTTCAGCTGTTGCGGACTCAAATCTTTTTGGAACATCAATATTTTCAATATCCTCAACTTCAATAAGAACCAAATTCTTATCAACTAAACCAAAAAAATAAGAACCATAAATTGCTAAAGGCACAGATATAACTGTGGCAATTAAAACTATAATGAATAGCTTTCTTTTATTACGATACTGGGCAGCCATAATAGGAGGTACAGCTAACAATAATGTTGCGTGAAATGATAATACCATTGCCGCAAGTCCAACACCAATATATGAAATAATGATAATTACTAATTTAAAACCATTCCATTCTAATATGGTTGGTTCCTTTTTTAATAATTTATCATGAATATAATATATTAATACTGGTATTAAAAATAAAGCAGCGACAGCCCCAACTGTTGGTCTCATCGACAATTTAGGAACTAAAAATATATCAAGCTCATTTAATACTTCGCATATAACTAAAAGTATTAAAATTACAATCATTGCATATATATTATATTTATTAGCTTCTCTATTAGATTTTTTTAATAATTCTTCTCTAGTATTCATGCTAAGCTCCATATTAAAAAATATATAATAATTTTAACATTATTATGGAAATTATTCAAAAGTAAATTTCATGCCCCAATTCATTCTAATATCATATAATAATTTCATTAGTCTAATTGATTTACAACTTGGATAATTAATTGATTCATTTAATTTCTTATTAATTGAATTTATTACTTCTTTTATTTGATATTCAAATCCATTTATTTCAAACGGATAAACATATTCAATTTCATTATCTTTTATTACTTTAAATCTTTGATTTTGTTGGAAATCAGGAATATATATTGTTCCAAATGAACCATAAATATAAGCTTCTTTCTTTATTTCTTGTCCAATAGATATGATAGATAAAGCTTCTATACCATTTTTATATTTTAGCTTTATTTCACTATAATCATCTGTATTATATTCATTAATATTATATTTTGATTCAAAATCTAATACATCTTCATCTAAAATCATATCAATAAAGCCTAATGTATAAATACCAATATCAAGTAAAGCACCACCTGCAAGATTAGAATCAAATTTTCTTTTCTTTCTTTCAGGATTAGTATCAAATCCATAGCTTACTTTTATATTTTTAATATCGCCTATTACACCACTTTTTATTAATTCTTTTATCTTTTTATAAGCAGGTAAAAATTCTATCCATAAAGCTTCCATTATAAATAAATTCTTTTCTTTAGCTAAATCGTATAATTCTTTAGCTTCTTCTGGATTAGTTGTGAATGGCTTTTCACAAATAACATTTTTACCATTCAATAAGGCTTCTTTAGAATTAATATAATGATAATTGTTAGGTGTAGCTACATAAATAATATCAATATTAGGATCTTTATATAATTCTTCATAGCTTCCATAACATTGTTTAGCACTATATTTATTGCCAAATTCTTTTGCTTTATTTATATCTCTTGAAGCTACTGCGTATAAACATTCATTCATTTCATTTAATGTTTTAGCAAATTTATTAGCTATATTACCTAAACCAATTATTCCAAATTTCATAATAAGGCTCCTTAAATAATTTTATGAATCAAAAAAATTATTACCATCATCAGTTATTAATCTTTCTGTTTTGGGATATTCAAAGATTAAAGGATTATCTTTATTCTTCTTTAAATAATCACTAAATTCTTTTGCATACCATTTAGCCATATTTAAATTATGAAGTAAATAATTGCCACAATTAACTTCAGTCGCACCAGGTACTTCAGTATATTTTTCTACTTCTATGAATGAATCTAATATTAGTTGATATATTTCTTGTGGTTTTCTATTACCTTTTAAAATTAAATAAAAACCAGTTAAGCATCCCATAGGACCCCAATAAATAATTTCATCTTGCCATTCTTTATTATTTCTTAAATAAGTAGCGATAATATGTTCAAGTGAATGCATCGCAGAAACATCTACTACAGGCTCTTGATTAGGTCTTTTTAATCTTATATCATATGTAGTTACATAATTATTATTAATATTATCAACACGACTTGTAAATATTCCTGGAACTATATATCTATGATCTACTGAAAAACTTTCTATTAATTTCATATTTATTACCTCACAAACAAATCTAATTTGATTATATCTTAATATTTATAAAATTAAAATAAATTATAAATAATTTAAACAAATAAAAATAAGGATGCCATATTATGAAAACAAATATATCATTTCCAATATTTTATGGCATCCATAAATTGTATTATTCAATTATTTAACCTTCCATTGACCCTTATCACCAGATCCGACATATTCTATATATTCGCATCTATTAACTATTCTTTGGACAGTCTTTATAGTTTTATTAATTGACATGGCCATCTCTTCTCTTGTCACATTCGGATTTTTCTTTATAAGTTCAAAAACAATATCTAAATCTCCGTGAGGGACATTCTCATTTATATTATTAGATTGCAATTGCGCCACTATATGTGGCATTTTTTGCTTTCATCTGATTTCCATTTTAACCGCGTCAAATTCGACCCCTTTAAAATTATGCTTGTTAAAAAATAAAGGGGCTTTTTTTAGACAGCAATTCACAAATATCATCTTTTTGTATTTATGATTCATCATACCATTAATCTTTAATACTATTTAGATAAAAAGCAAAATAATAAAATGGAAGTGTCATTAATTGGTTTTCTTCGTTATATCCATATTGATTTGATGAAACTTTAATAGCCAGATCATTTTTATTATGATTTCTAAATTCATTTAAGGAATTTAGCTTTGATTTACCCTTTTTTACATCTATTGGTATTATACTTTGATTTACATCAATTATAAATTCTAATTCAGAATCTCTCTTGCCTTTCCAATAAAACAAATTCATTCTTCTAGCTACTAATTCTGTAGCTACATAGTTTTCATAATATATTCCAGATAATGAATTATCCTTATCCTTAAGAAATGATTCATATTTCAATCCACTCTGATATGTAAACATACCAACATCTGATAAATACATTCTAAATAAAGAATCATCTTCTTTAATTAAAGGTGATGTTACCTTTTCCTTTAGGCAAAATGCTTGTAATACTATATTAGCAGTTGTTAACCAAAAATAAGGATTTATCATATCTCTATTTTTAACATTTTCGACTGTTTGTGATATTTTAAAATTTTTATTTTCTTTATTTAATTGCTTATAAATATCATTATAAACTAATCTACTTCTAATAATAGATTCAGTAGATGTTTGATACAATCCCATATCATCTAAATAATCATCATATATTTCTTTTATTTTCTTATTGGCGGCTTTGAATGCTGATATTTTATCCTTGTATGCTAAAAATGTATCAACAACTTCTGGCATACCGCCAATGAACATATAAGTCCTAAAATCATCGATTAATTCATCATGTATCACTTTATCTATTGGCTCTTTATTTTCAAAATGATTCTTAACATAATTATATTTATTTTCATTATAATTCAATAAAAATTCGTCAAATGTTAATGGATAAATATATAACTGATTAATTTTACCTACCGGAAACAAAAATTTTTTATTTGTCTTCTTACTATCTCGATGTATTCTTAATCTAACTAATGAGCCACTCACAATGACAGGTAATTCTCTTCTTTTTTCATTAAAATGCTTCATCATCTTTACAATAGATGGGCATTCTTGAGCTTCATCAAAAAACAACAAATGATTTTCATCTGGTATAAAATTATAGTGTAATTGAATGTATTCTAATACTTTTTCAAGATTACTATTATTTTCAGCAAATTCCACAAAATCGACGTCATCAGATAAATCAATTTTAAGATATCTATCCTTAAAATATTCTTTTGCAAATAATTCTTCGATTAAATATGATTTACCAACCTGACGCGCTCCCCATACCATAAGAGGCTTTCTTCTAGGATCATTCATCCATTCAATTAAATCATTTAAATACTTTCTTCTCATAATATCACCTTGTTTATAGAGCAATTTACACCTTTTTGCAAGTTTATTATAACACCAATTTACACCTTTTTGCAAGTTTATTATAACACCAATTTACACCTTTTTGCATTTTAAGTGAAAATAAAAAGCAGGGTGAGAAGTCCTGCTTAATATCTTTTTCTTTGCAATTATAATAATCAAACAATTTACTAACGCTTAGATAACACATCAATTAATAAAAACAGCTTAACCGACTTTTCTTATTATAAAGGTAAATCCTTCTTTTCAAATCTAATAGAACCAATTATATAGCCTACTAATCCAACAATAACTAATATAATTAATTTATAAATCCAAGCATTACCACCATCTAGAATTGATACAACATCAAATAAAGAAATTAATGATACATAATTGAAATTATTTAAAGCAGAAATTCTAACAACTGAAGGAATTACTGGTGAACCGAATAAACCTAGCATTGTTGCAACTAAGAAAAACATAGAAATTCCACCACCTAATGCCATTGCCTTTTTACTTCTATCAAAGATACAAGATGTTAAATAATTAATACCTGAAATAGCAAATAATGTTACAAATGCACCTAGGTTAATTAATATTAATTTTAAATATGTTAAATCAGTTGTAACATCAGCAATTGCAAAGCAAATACAAGATGTAATTGTTGTACAAATAAACATTAATAATAAAGAACCTGCAAGATAAATTGCTTGAGTAAATGTTACTTCTTTTCTTCTTGTTGATGTTGATAAAACATAAGCCATTGAACCAGTATCAACTTGTCCAGCAATTAAAGAATTTGAGCACATAATTAAATAGATAATTGGAAGTAATAATCCTGCCATTTTAAAGAATATAGAACCAACAATTAAACCATATAAATCCATAGTGCCTAATTCATGAATACCATCTGATACATTTTCGGGTAATTTATCTAATAAAGAACCTGCAACATCAATAAATAGCTTATCATGAATTTCACTTTTTTTAGATTTATATAAATCTTCATTAGCTTTTATATTTTCATCTATTAATGAATATTCATAATTTAATTTATTTTGAAATTCTACAATACTTTCATAAGCAATTTTATAAGTATTTTTATAATCAAATCCCATTGAATCATATTTTTCTTCAGTGACCTTATAATCCTTTAAAATATTAAGTATTTCTTTTTTATAATCTGCTGAAGTTATTTTAGATCCAACAACCATTGCACAAGCTTTTGCTGCACGATTTTCTAAAAATTCAGATCTATCATTTGTTATAAATTCAAGTAAAGAATAACCTTGGCAATCATTATATTCATAATTTTCAACATCTGATAACATATAAGATGAAAAATCATTAATATATTCATCAGGTATTTCTTCATTATTTTTACTATATTCGCTATCTAATAAATGATTGGGATTAATAGTAAGCATTGTAACCTTATATTCATTTGAATTTTCATCATAATATAATTTAATAGAATCACTTGCATAAGTATAAGAAGGAATAACATACATTTCTTTAAATTTATTTGTTACATCAGCTTCAGTTTCTGATTGAATTTCATTTAATTCATTTACTAATTCTTCTTGAGCTTCTAAAGTATATTCTTCTTGCTTTGATGCAATAATAGATGCTTTTGCATTAGCAATATGTTCATTTTTAATTTTTTTTGTTTCTAATACAATATATTTAGCTTTAACCTCTTCGGTAGCTTCATTTTGAGCTTTTCCTTGAGCCATTAAAGCTTCAATTTCAGCCTGAGCTTCTTCTTTTGACATATCAGATGCTACAGCATTTGCGATTTCTGTTTTAATTTCATTTTCTTCACTTTGTACTTTTTCTTCTACTGCATTAGTTATTTTTTCTGTAACTAAATCTTTAACAAGATTTGCACATTCTAAATATGCTTCTTGAGTTTTTGCTTCCTTATAAGCTTTAAATATATTAGCATTTTCTTTTGTATTTAATTCATTAAATTTTGATGTAAATTTCAAATCAAATTCCTTTTCACCATTTAAAGCTTTATCCTCTACATTAATTGATGATTTTTTAATTTCACTTGTAATTACTTCTTGAATAATAGTATCTTGTACTCCATCCTTTACACTTGAAATATTGCTAGTACCAGATATTAACATAACACAAGATAGCATAAAGCATACCGCAACTGTTATTATTAACCACATTAATCCATTCGCTTTGCAACTTTGCTTAAACAAAGCTTTAGAAAATAATCTTCTTTTATTATTTTTCATCGTTATTACCCTCCATAATTTCTTTAAAATGCTTTTCTAAGGTATATTTAACCTCAGATATAAATTTCACATTTAATCCATCTAATTTTAAAAATAAATCGTTGATATTTTCTTTATTTATTTCAATAGTACATTGATTGTATTTTTCTTGAATTCTAATAATTTTAAAACTCATTTTCATAAATTTATTAAATGATTCAGCATCATTAAATTCAATTTTAAAATCAACTTCATTTCTATTTTTAATTGTCTTCATGTCAGCTATATCAATAATATGGCCATTAGATATTAAAGCTACCTTATCACAGGTATCTTCCATTTCATTAAACATATGAGATGACATAAATATTGTTTTTCCCTTTTGATGTTCACGCTTAATAATATTTAAAAATGCATCTCTCATTAATGGGTCTAATCCTGTAGTTGGTTCATCTAAAATAATTATTGGTGAATCAGCCATTAAAGCGGCAACTAAGGCTGTTTTTTGCTTCATACCCTTACTCATTCTTTTTAAGTTAGCTTTAGGATCTAGCTGTAATTCTTTTATTAAAGAATCAGCATAGCTTAAATCAGTTATTCCTTTATATTCAGCTTGACTCTTTAAGAAATTAACACCTGTTTTTAAATCAGGGAAGGCTATTTCACCAGGAACATATCCAACAAGCTTAGCAATCTTATCTTGATTTTTCCATGATTCCATACCATTTACATAAACTTCACCTTTGGTTGGTTTAATAAATCCTAAAATGGATCTTATTGTAGTTGTTTTACCAGAACCATTAGTTCCTACAAATCCTATCATTTCACCTTTATTTATATTTAAATTAATATCAAAGACTCCTCTTTCGTTTCCATAATCCTTAGTTAAATCTTTAATTTCAATTAAACCTTCATTTTTTAATTCCATTAGAAGTTACCTCCAAATTCTTTATCCTCTTTATAAAAATGCATAAAGTAATCTTCTAGCGTCTCTTTTATATTATTGAATTCCTTTATATTATATTTAGTAAATAGATTAATAACCTTATTAATATTTTCATCCTCACAAGTTATATTTAAAACAAGCTTTTCCTTATCTTCTTTTATAATATTGATTATATTTTTATCATATTCATTAATAAATTTTTCATAATTATTTAAATCATTAAATCTAATACGATATTGTTTTAAAGATGCATGCTTTAAATCATTTGAAATAAATTCATCTACAATTCGACCATCCTTAATAATAGCAATTCTATCGCATGTTGCATCTACCTCACTAAAGATGTGAGATGATAAAAGAATTGTTTTACCTCTTTTTTTCTCCTCAATAACAAAATCAATAAATCTTTGTTGCATAATAGGATCTAGTCCTGATGTTGGTTCATCTAATATCAAAACCTCAGGATCAGACATAAAGGCAGTTACAATCGCAAGTTTTCTTTTTACGCCTAAGCTCATGTGCTTAGTATCACATTTAAGCTCGTTTTCCTTTAATTCAAATAAATTAAGCATTTTATCTAACATTTCTTTATTATTAACATGATACATATGCTGCATCATATCAATAAATTGATAACCTGTTAAGCCTTGTGGTAAAGCTATTTCACCCGGAATATATCCAACCTTATTTAGGATTCTATCGTAGTCTTTAAAAGAATCCATTCCTAATATTTTTGTATTTCCTTGGCCTGGATGAGAAAATCCCATCAAATGTCTTATAGTCGTTGATTTACCAGCACCATTAGGACCTAAAAATCCAAATACTTCTCCTTTTTCTATTTTAAAGGAAACATCAAATACGCCTCTTCCAGAACCATAATCTTTAGTTAAATGATTAACTTCTATAATACTCATAAGTTCCTCCTTCTTTATCAAAATCATACTCGAGTTCGATTTCGTACTCCAGTTGACTTTCTTAACGATTACAAGTATAATTATCATTGAAATATAAAACAATAGTCAGTTTTTATACTAAAGTACGAAAACGGACTCTTTTGCTAAAGTAGTTCGAAAAGAGGTAAAATTTTATGGAAAATCGTAACGTAAGAAAAAGCAAAAAAGCAATTCAAAAGGCATTTGCTGAATTGCTTTCAGAAAAAAATGATATTAATAAAATTACAGTAAAAGAAATTGTTGAAAGAGCAGATATTAGTAAATCAACTTTCTATAGTCATTATGAAGATATTTATAGTGTATCCGAGGAATTTGAAGATGAAATAACTACATTATTAAATTATTTATTAGAGGATTATCTAAAAAGTCATACACTAGATTATCCTACTTACATTAAAAAATTAATTGAATTATTGAAAAGAAATGAGGATTTATATAAAAAAATATTCTTATCTGATTTACCACTTAGATTCATTAGTAATTTAAAGGATAAATGTAATGAAGTTATTTCAAAGGATGTTCATATTAATTTTTTATCTAATGATAAAAATAAAAGAAAAGCTGAAATTGATTTTATAACAAATGGTACAATTCATTTATTTGTAGACTATTTTAAAGGTAAAATCCCTCAAACCTTAGATGAAATTGGTGAAGGAATAATAAGCGTAATCAACAGAATTTATCAATTAAAGCAATAGTTTCAATACAATCCTGTAATTAGAGAGAAAAAACACCGCGCTAACGGTGTTTCTCATAATTGAATATTTTTTGATGGCTCATTTTTGAGCCATTTTTTAGTTTTTAAATATTCATAACATCTATTTTATTATGAAAATATTAATTTAAAATATCAACTTCTATTTGGTTTTTTGATCCATTTCCTGACTAACAACTTCTTTTTCAGTTACTTTAACTTTGGTATTTGTTTTAGTACTCTCAGTTTTTTTGTTTTTATTATTTTCAATATCAACATCACCTTCAAGACCAAAAACAGATTCTCTTTCAGGCTCTTTATCAACTATAATATCTACTTCTTTTTCGTTTTCTAGAATATTATTTACTTCTTTTGGGTTATCTAAAGCATTATCAACTATTTTTTCTTCCTGATTAATTGTTTTTTCTTTTTTATTATCAGTTACATTTTTATTTAAGAATACATCTGCTTCTAATGGGAATGATTTTTTATATGATGCTATAATATTCTCACAGAATTTAGCTCTTTCTTTAGCTTCACCCTTTAAATTATCTATAGTCTTTCCATTCTTGTATTTATGGTCAAGATAAGCCTTTGCAGCTAAAGCTACCTTTTCAGGCTTACCGTAATACTTTGATTCTGGGTCTGCAAAACCATTAATTGCATTAATCAAATTACGATAATTCTTTGTTGCTTTTGTGTTAAAGAAACCTTCAAAGAAGCCAATTTGATGTTCATTTGTCACATCATACATAGTAATATCATCTTTTGAGTGGTTTATTCCCTTCATTTTTTTAGAGAAAGCCTCAGTAAAGTTTATTATTTTATGAGTATTATATTCATTAGCAGCCTCTAGAGTTTTATTTTCAAGCAATTCAAAAGCTTCCTTATCAAGGCCTAAATTGTCTCCAAGCATATCACCTAAAGCTTTTATAGGATTTTCAATGTAAGCTTTAATGTTTTCTCTTACATCAGGATCCTTTATATCATCTAAAGTCATATTGTTTACCTTAAGCATATTTTCTAAAGCAGTCTTACCTGCTACAGCAACATGTTCTGGTGATATAATTGTTCTATTACCTTTACTAGACTCTTCATTTTTTATAATCGCTCTTTCACTAATGAAATCTTTTACAGCATTAGCAATATTTTGCAAAGCTTTACCAGGATTATCCTTCATTTCCTGATACTTATTCATTAAATTTAGATCCATTGTTTTTTTGAATTCATGATTATAGAATTCATAACATGGTTCAAATATGTTATTTTTTGCCTCATCACCAAACATCAATATATTGACAAGGTTATCATATCTTGGCTTTGGATTGAATGCATCATAAATTAAAAATTCACTTCCAGCATGTATCAATTCTTGAAGCCCCTTATTATAAAGAGCTTCAGATTGCATATTTTTTATAGTTCTATCTTTATCAGGATCAACTGCAAATACAAACTCTGTGGCACGTGTCAAACCAAAATTAACATTATCAAGTAGTTGGAAAGAAATCTCATTATAGTTTGTAGCTCTTGCTAGTCTTTTACCTAAAGAATTACCTTCCTTTGGAAGAATATATGGTTTTTCTACTTTATTAACATTTTTTTCTATATAAAGCCTCATGACTTTTTCAGGGTCATCCAAAAACTCATCAACGGATGAACCAACATTTTTAACAGCTCCTAAAAACTGACAAAAACCATTAAGTATTACACCAATACGAGCATTTTTATTATCCCATTTTTCAAGAAGTCCTCCAGGTGGTCTTCCTGAATAAATGTTTTGATTTGTTATAATTTTTTCCATATCAAAATTCTTCTTGATATAGTCAAACACCTTATCGTATTTAGCTTCAAGTTCATTCATTTCATTTGATTTTTTGATAACTTCTTCTCTATATTGCTTTTTTTCTTCATCGGTATAAGAAGATGTATCCTTATTTATTAAATCGTTTAATTCATACTGTAACTGGAAGAATGGCGTGAAGCCATAATTTTTTTGACCACTTTCTCCTGCTTTAGAATCGTTGAAAATACCAGCTTTCTCAACAACATCAGCTAAGCCTTTTATATTATCCTTAACCTTTTCATCTATTACAATATGTGGTCTTTTTTCATAAACATCAGCAAATGCTTTATGGTGTTCTTGGTTTTCGAGTTTGAAATTTATTTCTCCTTCAGTAAGTTTTTTATCTCTTTCTACAAATACTTCTTTATCTTCTTCAGAAACATCAAGAGGATTTACAAATTTACGTAATTCGCTTTTTGCCTCAATTTTTATATGTCTTGAATCAGCATCAATGGTATTTTCTATAAAACCCGCTTCTTTTTTTCTTATAACCTTGGCATTGATATTATCAAGCGCCTTAATATATTCTTCTTTTTCTTCTTGGGAAAGATTTTCTGGAATACTACTCTTAATATCATTAATTTTTTTATCAAGCACATGAACGTTGTTTCTTTCAAATTCAAGTCGTCCATTGCCTTTTACTTCTTTTCTAAATTCAAGAATTTGCTCAGGGGTAAGTTTTACTTCAATTTTGTCAAAGAAATCAATGTCTATATTTTTTAAGCTTTCATTTCCAATTATTGATTCAAAGGTTTTAATAGAATTACCTTTAACTTCAAAACCGTATCCTTTTGCAATTTTTAAAATTTCTTCTTTATTATCAAACCAAGTATCTAAGTTTTTATTGATAAATTTTATTGCATTGTTGATACAACTTAAGCCAAGAAGTGCATCATAAGAATTTTCTAATTTACGCTCTTCGCCATTTTTAGCATTGCTAGCAAAATCCATATATTTTTTTATCGTATCATAGTGTTTAGCTAAACTTTCTTTTGCACTTACATTTTCGGTTTTATTAACTATTTCACGTTTACGTATACCATTTGAAAATTGAAGCATCTTTTCCTTTTCTTCTTCTGTACGCTTTTCAATTCTAATATTAGGGTCATTCTTTGAAATAGCATCGATAAGACTAATTTCTTTTTCTTTTCCATTCTTAACTTCTATAGCTTTATATGTTAATATTGGTTCTTTATCATCAAGATATCCTTTTTCCTTTAATGATGTTATTATTTTCTTAGTTTGTTCAATATCAGTTGCTGCGTACTTTTTAGTAAGAATCTCTACATCTTCTTTCTTCAGTTTTGCAAAGCATTTTTCAAATTGGTCCTTAGTCATATTTGGTATTTCAAAAACAAGCTCAGGAAGAACGAAGCCCGAATTCAATTCCTGTTTAAGTTGTATAAGCCTTGCTAGATTTGTATTTTTAAATTCTTCTACTAAGCCTCCGTCTCCTTGCATTATTGTACTGATATTTTTTTCATTATATGCGATTTCTGAAACCTCGTAATTATCGCAATAATCTTTACAACGCTCATAATCATCCTTTAAAATTGAATTATAAATGGATGCATCACTCTTATAAATACCCTTTAATACTGCCTGTCCGACCTCAAATGGATGTTTAGAATATAATCTTAAAAATCTCTGATTGAATTCCCTAGATTCCTTCGAATTATCTATTCTAATAAGATGAGGCAAATTTCTTGCAAGAGGGTATTTCTCGTTAGTAATATTCATTTTAGATTTATATTTTTCGCATAAAGCCTCTTGTTTTTTCTCTTTTTCTGCAATATATTGTGTTCTTCTATAAATTTCAGCTTGCTTAGGATCATTCATTCTAGCACGAAGACCTTCTAAATCAAGTTTAAGCTTCATATCATCAGGAAGAATCTTGTTATATTTTTCGATATTATTTTTGTAATTTTCTTCAATATCTTTCTTTTCTTTATAGGATAAAGGCTTTGTAAAATCAGGTTCTTCTTTATGGTATTTAGAAGGATTCCTTACGAAATCTTCAATCTCAGCAAGAAGTTTTTTTAATTCAATATCATCATATTGTTCCTGAGTAATTTCTCCGTTAACTACCTTTAAATAAGTTTTATCAATCGGATTTAAAAGAATATCAATCTCTTCTTGTGGTCTTTTAATAAATTTCACATCTTTATCATTTAAAATGGCATCCTGCAAAGCAACCTCTTTTTCCTTACCATCTACAGTTCTTATTGCCTTGAAATTTATAAGGAAATTATCTCCAACTTTTAATTCAGGATAATTTTTTAATGCCTTGATAATCTCATCATCCTGATCGAAAGATGGCATTTGCTCCCACGCTAGTCGTATATTATTACTAATTCCTTTTAAATTTATATCATCTAAATCTATCAGAGTTGCCGGAGGAACTGTGAAATATGAATCAGTTGATGTAAAAGAAATTTTCTTCATTGTTCCTCCATACAAAAATGCACTCTGGCTTGGTATAGTATACATTTTTTTGAATTCATCGGAATACATTGCACCACCATCGTGTTCACCCAAAGCATCAATTGCATCCATACCATCTCGTATTTCAGATTGAAGTGCCCATCCTAATTGCATTTTATCTAAATTTTCGTTTAAAAATTCAAATTCTGCTGCAGTATCACCATTTTGAACAGCATTAAAATATCCAGATGGATTGAATGTCATTACGTTCTTTAATGCGTCTTGTAGAACCTTGTATGGATTTTTAAGATATGTTTGATAAAGATTATCGTTATATTTTTTTTCTTCTTCTGAATCACCTGGTTTTAATAAAAAACTAAATGTTCTTGGAAGAAATTTCTTTTCATTTTCTCCATAAGTTTCTTTGAGTCTTTTTTCCTCTTTTTTTAACTTATTTATTCTTTCTTGAATTTCCTTACTTAGCTTATAGACTTTGACTTCATTTGGATCATTAAGCCTTTTTTCTAAATTATCAAGATCAAGTTTGATTTTGTTCTCTTCTTTTGAAATTCCGTTATTAATCATATTTACATTTTTAATATACTCATCTCTAATTCTTTGTTTTTCTTCTTCAGTAAATGTAAATACATTATTTTCATTTTCAATATTGTCTTTGGCTTCTTCAATTTGTTCTTCTTTTTCTTGTTCTTCTTTAGGCATAAAGAATCCTCCTTTTATTACTATTATTAAAAATTATTGTAATTTAGTTTTAAAATTTATATTTATTTAACTTCTTTTTCAACTTCTACTTGAACAGTTTTACTCTCTACCTTATTAATTTCTATTGGCTTATTAGATTTTTCAATGTCAACATCTCTTTCAAGACCATCAACTTGCACTCTTACAATATTATCTTTTTTCTCTTCAACAACAGGATTATCCTCTATTAATTTGTAATCACCTTGTTTTACACCTAAAGAAGACAATACAGATAAGCATAATTTCACTCTTTCTTTTCCTGTAACATCATCAAGTGCAGCTAATTCAACTACATCATTGACATTCTTGTGTTTTATATAAGCCTTTGCAGATTCAATAAGCTTATCTTTAACACTTATATCAAGATTCTCTGGATCAGTAAATTTTTTGAAATTCTCAACAAATTCTTTATATTCTTTAGATGTAGTATTAAATAATCTTTCAAAAAAACCGCCTTTGTGATTATCTAAAATCTTACTTTGGTCAAATTTATCGATTTCTGTTTGAGGGTTTTTATCATTGTAAGAAGAAACAAAATCTTCTTTAAAGTGTCTTAATTCATAACGGTGTTTTAATCCAGTTGTAATATTAAGCATATTTTGCTTTTCTTCTTCTGAACGTTTTACAATTTCAATTTTTACGTTTGGATCCTTATTTTTTAAAGCATCGATAAGACTAATTTCTTTTTCTTTTCCATCTTTTGTTTCTATAGCTTTATATGTTAAGGCTGTCTCTTTATCGTTAAGATATCCTTTTTCCTTTAACAACTTTATGTCTTTTTTTACATCATCAATATTATCGCCAAGTACGAAACCTGAGAGTTTACCAAAGAATGGTAATGTATCTGGTATTGACTGATGCGTAATTTTTTCAAATTGTTCCATAGTTATTTTAGGTAGCGCAAACGAATCAGTTGAGTCAAACTTTGCCTTTAAACTCGCTTGAGCTTGCAATAAGGGTATCATAGGGCTATTTTTTAGTTCATCTACTATTTTACCATCTTTTTCCATTTCATCTAAAACATGTTGTACCTCGAAAGCCATATAGTTTTTTTCAAAATTATCAGTATATACCTTACAACGCTCATAATCATCCATTATCAGTCCTTCATAAACCTTTGAATCAGCCTTAAAAATACCTTTTAATACTGCTTGAGCAACTTCTTTTGGATACTTATAATAATAATCCATTAGCTTCTTATTGAAATTTTCTGATGCTTCTGAACCATCCGCTCTCATCAATGTGGTAATAATTCTTCCAATTGGGTGTTGTTCGCCTTTTTTAATAGTTTCTTTGTCAAATGTACTCTTATATTGTTTTTGAAGTTTAGCTTTTTTAGCATTTAGTTCATTAACAAAATTTATTCTTCTATACATTTCTACCTGTTCAGGATCATTTATCTTCTTACGAAATCCATCAACATCAAGATTAAGCTTCATATTATCAGGAAGAACCTTATTAAATGCATTAACAGCTTTTGTGTACTCATCTTCAAAAGCCTTTTTTTCTTCCTCAGTAAATGGTTCTTGAAAATTAGGCATTTCATATTTAACATATTCAGAAGGATTTTTTACATAATCCTCTAATTCTTCTAAAAATTCTTCAAATTCTTCATCTAAATCAATATATTCTTCAGGCATATTATATTCCTCCTTTTTATTTACTATTGTTAAAAATTATTTTAATTTAGTTTTAAAATTTATGTTTAATTAATTTTTTTTGAAATATCATTTTCTATTATAACAGTTTTATTTTTAGTCTCTACCTTATTATTTTCTTTTAGCTTATTAGATTCAATATCAACATCTTTTTCAAGATCTTTTACCACTTCTCGTTCAGGTCCTTTATCCATATTTGTTTCTTTTTTAATCTCAGTATGATTAAATGAATTTTCACGGACATTTACAAGAAGCTCTGGTTGTTTATCCATTGCTTCTATTACGGCTTGACATAATTTTACTCTATTACGACCTGTTTTATCTAATCTTTCAATTGAATGTTCATCTGTTACATTTTTATGTTTAAGATATGCCTTTGCTTTTTCAACAAGCTTTTGGTCATTACTGAAATCCGGACTCTTTTCATCAGTATAATTTTTTAATGCAGTAACAAAAGCCTTATATTCATTAGATGTAGTGTTAAAGGTTCTTTCAAAAAAACCACCCTTATTTTGATCTAAAATCATATCTTGATTAAATTTATCGATTTTTGTTTCAGGGTTTTTAGCATTGTAAGAAGAAACAAAATCCGCTTTGAATTTTTCCATATTGCTTTTAACTTCATCCATATGACTCTTCCTGTAATTATCAATTGTTACATAAAGAAGCTTTTCCTTTTCTTCTTCTGAACGTTTTACAATTTTTACGTTTGGTTTATTACTTTTCAAAGCTTTCAAAGCGTCAATAAGCTTTATTTCTTTTTCTTTTCCATCTTTAAATTCTACAGCCTTATAAGATAAAACAGTCTCTTTATCATCAAATATTCCTTTTTCCTTAAAAAGTTTAAATTCTTCCCTATCTGTTTCAATTGCTGTATCAATCCACGCATCTGAGATTTTATGCCTATATTCATCAGTTAATTCTTTATCTTTGCCATATAAGCAGGTCGCAATCTGCTCTTTAGTCATTTTAGGTTGTCCAAAAATAGCATCAGGGTTATCAAAGCCACTTCCTACACTGCCCCTTTTCTGTAAAAAGTTTGAAATATTATCATCAAGACCCTTTACAAATGAATCATTTCCCATCGATGATTTAAGGAAAACCTCATTCCATGCTAATCTAACATTTTCAAAATTATCAAAATAAACCTTCATACGCTCATAATCGTCCATTATAACACCTTTATATACAGAAGTATCTGCCGAATATTCACCTTTTAATACTGCATTAGCGACTTCATAAGGGTGCTTTGCATATAAATTAACAAGTCTTTTATTAAAATTTTCTGATTCTGGTGAGCCATCAATTCTCATTAAACGAAAAAGATCTCTTGCAAGAGGAATTTTGGTAGTATTTGTAATATGTTGCTGGTCTTTATATTGTTCAAATAATTTAGATTGTTTTTCTTCTTTTTCTACAATATATTTTGCTCTACGATATATTTCAATCTCCTTAGGATCATTCATTCTCTTACGAAGACCTTCAACATCAAGCTTAATTTGCATATTTTTAGGTAGAACTTTATTATAAATTCTAACTGATTCTTTGTATTCTTTTTCAAAATTTGCTTTTTCTTCTTCTGTAAGAGGCTTTGTAAAATCAACATTATACTTGTGGTATTTATAAGGTGTTTTTACGAAATCTTCTACTTCAGCAAGCATATCTTTAAGTTCAAGTTCATCTAATTCTTCCTGTGTTATTTCTCCGGTAAGAAATTTAGAATAATTTTTATCAATTGGATTTAAAAGAATATCCATTTCTTCTTGAGATCTTTCACTAAATTTTACCTCATCGCTAGAAACAAGGGCATCTGTAATAGGTATTTCAACCTCTTTACCATCTTTTATTGTTGTTGCTTTATATTTCAAAAAGAAATTATCTCCAACTTTTAATTCAGGATGCTTTTTAAGCTCTTTTATATATTGCTTATTACCATTGTCATAAATCTGTGCATGAGGTAAAACTTTAAATACAAAAAAAGATTGGTCGATTTTTGATGTTTTCATTTTATATAATTCATCAAGTGGTATTTTAGGAATTGTAAAATAATCAGTTGTTGAAGTAACCTTAATCAGATTTCCTGAACCTCCAAGCATAAATGTAGCTTGTAAAGGTGAAGTATAAGAATTCAAAAATTCTTTTGATAATCTTATACCATTATTATGCTCACCTTGTGGTGTTATTTTATCTGCATTATTACTAATATCTGGGGCAAGGGCAAATCCAAGTCTCATTATAGCTTCATTTTCATAAAAGTATTCCAATTCCTCTGATAAATCACCTTTTTCAATCGCTTCAAAATATCCAGAAGGATTAAAAGACAATGCAGCATTTACAGCCTGTTGTAAAACTGCTTCTGGATTTTTAAGATACATTTGATAAATATTATCATTATATAATCTATCTTCTTCTGTACCACCAATTCTCAAAAGATATCTGAATGTTCTTGCAAGATAATCCCTTTCAGGAGTCGGCTCTCCATATGCTTCTTTAAGTCTCTTTCTTTCTTCTTCTCTCTTTTTTCCATTTTCTACAATCTGCTGGCTAATTCTATAGACCTTTATTTCCTTTGGGTCATCAAGCCTTCTTTGAAATTCTTCTAAATCAGGGACAATTATCTTTTCTTCATCTTCAATACCTTTATTAAGTTCAGCTATATTACTCATATAATCTAGCATTAATTGTGCTTTTTCATCTTCTGTAAATTTTTTATATTCCTTAGCCATAATATACCTCCATTTGTTTATATTATGTTATTTTAAATACACCTATTTTACACCAGATTATTTATTCAATCTGCTTTTTTCAATATCTGAAAGCTCTGGCGAAACATATATTGCCCATTCATATTCACTCATGAATTCACCAACAAAATTGGTTTTTGTTTCATCTTCGATAAATTCATAATAATCACATATTACCATTTCAGGTATTATTCTATAACAATTTCTCTCACATGAAAAAATATATTCTATATTATATTCATGTAAAGTTTTTCTTATATCAGATATAAGATTATGTATCATACTTCTTGTCGTACGACACACATCCTTATCCTCCCATAAATTTACGATTAGTTCACTTGCAGAAGTTCCTGTGCCTCTTCTATATACTAAGTAAGCAAGAAGCTCTTTTGATTTCTTTCTTTCAAATTTTACAGGAGTTCCATCAACAAATATATCAAAATTTCCAAATGTTTTGATTTGGATATTTCTTTTTTTATTGTTATGAAATATATCATTAAGCTCATTTTTAATATCAGCTTCATTAGGCTTAACAAGATATCCAAAGGCTCTTGTTAAAAATGCTGGAACTGACATTTTGGCATCACTAGATATCAATATAACCTTAGTGTCAGAATACATTTCATAAATTGTTCTTGCGGTATTTAGATTAAAATGCTTTGAATCTAAATCAATTAATACCACATCAATTTTTCTTGTATCAAGCTCATAAAACAAATCATCCTCTAAATCTGTATCAATTATTGCTGATTCATTGTCAAAAGCATTTAATGTATTATGCAATAATACCTTTCTTTCCTTAGAGGCGGATGCTACAATAAAATATTTCATAGCTTCAAATCCTCCTTAAGCTCAAGAGTCTTATCATCCTTTTTTATATTATTCTTTTTATTAAAATTAATGTCATCCATAGCTTCTGATACAATAATACTTTCTCTTGTTTTTTCTTTTGAAGAGGTAAGTCTCATATCAATAAAGGCATTATCAATTGAATTATTTAATTTTGATATCATATCTTTGTCTTTTTCATTGAAGTCCTTTAATATTTCTTTTTTTGTTTCATCAAGTGATGAAAGTACATTAATGTCCTTATCAGGATTAATATTATATTTACCTAAAGTTTTCAATGAAAAATAATCTCTATATTTCAAAATAATCACCTTCATCCTATGATATGGTATATTTTATACTATAATAATATTCTTTTATTTACACCATAATTACACCTATAATTATTTTTTATGATTAATTATTGGTGCATATTCATCATTTTCAAGAATCTTTACATTTTCTCTTATTTTTGTTTTTGTAACGTCTATTTCATCTTTTAAATCATCTTTTAAATTTAATTTTTCTGGCTTTTTATCAGGATTGTTTTCTTTTTCAGGAAAAATTTCTTTATTCGCTTCAGCTTTATATTCATTAGCAAGCTCTTTACATGCATCAAGCATACAAATAATATATTTTACTTTTAGCCTTGATGCACTATTGACCTCATTAAGAAAATCAGGCTTTTCAATAAGATTTTTCATTGTAAAATCATTTATATCCTTATCAGGCATTTTATTTTTTAGATAAGCTAAGCCTGCATCACATAGCTTTTTAAAATTGCCATATTCATCTTTATTATTTTTGTTCATAAATGAATCAAGCTGATTCTTAAAGTCTAAGAATTGCTTTGATGTTTGACTAAAGAAGCCATCTTTTCGCATCATGCATTCCTTCATAGCCTCATTCATATCTTTATTTTTGAAATCAGCATCATTTTTCATTAATTTTTCAAATTTTCTATTTAAATTATTAACTACAAATTCTTTTCGTTCCTGATATAAGTCATGGGTATTACCGAATTTTTTAATGATTTCATTATCATCAAATAATTGATTACCTGTAATCTTTTTTATAGGCTTTTTCATAAATTCATCCATATCCTTATCAAGATTATACATTTTATTTATATATAAATATTGTTCAAAAAGATATCTTGCTGCGTAAATTAGCTCTTCAAATTTAAATAAAGGCTCATCTATTTCTTCTAGTTTCTTCACTTCCGTTTGATAATCTTTAAGTGTATTACATATATTTTTAAACAAAATTTGGAATTTATGTTTATTCTCATCAATTTCAATAATATTATTATCAATATTTTTCATTTTCTTTTTTAGAATTTTTTGTTCCTTCTTAGAATAATTCTGATTAGAATTATCATCACCTTCTATTTCTTCTTTTCCTTTTTCATTTATATATTCATCTATTTTATTATTCAAAATTCTTACATCTCTTATAGGTTCTAAATTAAAAGAAGCTGTTAAAAGAAGATATTCTAATTGTGATAAGCTAATATTATATTCTAGCTTTGAATATTTTAAATCTATTAAAGAAAACAATCCTTGATTTAATTTAATATTATTAGAATCTAAAGCAAGTGAGCATATTACTGCTAAAGAGGTTTTAGCCCTTAATAAGCATGCATTGTATTCTTCTATATTTTTCTTTATAGAATATGAAATATTGGCTATTTTTCCACCAGCATTTCCATTTTTTATTTTATTATTATTTTCTTTAAGCAACAATCTTTTTTTATCAATGTATTCGATAAATACAGATACTGGATTTGAAATAAAATCTTCATATTTATAAGTTGTTGTTCGATTTAAATCATATAAGAATCTTCTTAATTCATAAGCACCTGATAATATGCCTATTGATGTCATATTATCAACTGTTATTATGTCTGATAAAACACCATTTTTAGTGTTTGCTTTATCATAAATAAGATAATTTGACAATACTAATTTTTTTACATTGAAATTATCATTTATATTTATTAATAATTTATTAAATTCATCTATTTCATTAATAATATCATGTGAATAAGAATCAATCATATTAAGTGACTGATTTATCATCATTTCATCTATTGTTTTCTGATTATTGGTATTAAATATTTTTTCATATAATAAGCTTATATTTTTTATTATATTACTAAATGAATATTCATTGTTTTCAATAAAGATATTCTTATCTTCAATATTATTTAAAGTTACATTAATTAAATCATTAAATTTATTTTCTAATGATTTATCTATTTTAATTTCAATTGAAGCTATAAGCTTATCAACAATATTTTTAATTTTTATATATTCATAATCGCATATTTTTTTATTTTCTGGGAATTCAATTACATTTAATTTAAGTTCTTTTATCTTTTGGTTTAATCCCATTATAGAAAGACTATTAACTTTTTTAGATAAATCTTTATTGTAATTGATATAAAAATTATTTGATTCATTTGTCAATTTTTCATAAAATGAAGCTATTTTATATAGATTATTTTTCAAATTTGAATTTGTATTATTAGTCTTATTTAAAAAATGATCTATATCTTTTATATAATTTATATTTTTATTAAATATATAAGGAATATTTTTTTGAGAATAAAAATAATCTATTTTTACATCATTAGATAATTTTTTAGCATATTTTTCAAAAATATCCAAAAACATTAAAAATTCTTCTTTGGATTTAAAATCTTTTGTAAGATAAAATTTCTTTTTAGGGTAGATGCTATTTGAAATTTTAATGAATAATTCATCTTTAAATTTCAAAATTTTATCATCATCTAAATAAAACTTTTTTTCATTTTGAATGAATAATAATATTTTATCTAGATAATCAGCTTCTATCAACAAAGCCATTTCATAATCAGGATTTGCTTTTATGCATAAATCATCATTAGAATAAAGGGAATAATATTTATCAATATGATTTTGTAATAATTTTTTTATAATATTCATATAAATCCCCCTCTAATAATAAAATTTACAAATAGGGATAAAAGCTATCCCTATTTGTAATTGGCTTTTGCAGTCTAATCTTCACCAAAAAGCTTTCTTATAGCTTTTGATGCGATGACTTGTATACTTGTTCTACTTGTAGGAGTTGTAATAATAAAAGCGTTACCTCTTTCATTATTAACTATTTGTTCCTGTTCAACTTCATTTATTTGTCCTGCTTTATCATAAAGTGTACAAAGGTCATCCATATCATTTGGAGCAAGAGCAAAAATAAATGAATATTGGCAGGCATTTATGATAGCTGTTGATTTACGAATTATATCTTCACTACCTACGAAATCCTTAAGATTTTGGGTAATAACTATTTGCATACCATTATATTTTCTGATACGTTTTGCAAGCTGATACATAAAATCTAAGGCAACTGGGTATTTAGGATCGATAAATACGTGTGCCTCATCGATAGCAACAACTATTTTTCTGTTTGTATTATGTTTTATATTGAAATCTCTGTTTTTAATTATTTCGTTGTCCAACCATTTTAATACTAGTAGCATCTGAGCATTTGCGATAACACCATTCTTATTGGCAAGAAGGCTTTGGAAATTGAATACTGTAAAGTTTTCCTTAACTGATAAGGTACTTTCACCATTCCATAAATTAGAGTTTCTTCCCTTATGAGCAAATTTTGATACATAATTGTTAAGAATTCTTAATTGAGTTACATCATATGGAACATTAGCATCACGAAGCTTTTGCTTAATAAGCGCATCTAAATCATCAAATGTCGGATAATCTGACGCAACAAGCTTTGATAAATCAGTGTCAGAATCAATATTTTTTATTTCGTATAATTCAACTATTATATTATTTAGATATTCTAAGGCATCTGATGAAATTCCATCTAGGGCAACCCTGAAGAATTCTTCCAAAAATTGAAGATGAACTGCGAAGTTATTAACATTTGATTCACTACCTTCTTCATCGGCGTCTAGAGTCGTGATTATATGGAATGGATTAATTCTTCCTTCTGATGCAGTACCTACATCTATTAATCTTCCGCCTAAATTTTTAGCTAAAATTTGATATTCATTTTCAGGGTCTAAGATAAATATTTTACAGTTTTCTGCACAAAGATGTGAAAGAATTGTTTTTGTAGCATAAGATTTACCTGAACCACTCTTTCCAATTATAACCATGTTTGAGTTAACTCTTTCGTTGTTTCTTTTGAAGAAATCAACTACTACAGGATATCCATTTTCAGTACCTAAGATACATCCATTATCATCCATTACTGATGATACAACAAATGGGAATGACGCGGCAACACTCGTTGAGTGGATTGCACGAGACATATCAGTCATAGGATCATATCTTGAAATAGTTGAGGCAACAAATGCCTTGTTTTGTTTGAAGAAATTATCAACTAATTCGAATCCTTCTTCAGTAAATATTCTTCTTACATTTTTCTTGAAATTTTTAACAACATCTTTTGTTGAACCATCTTCAGGGTAAATTGTGATATGAAGTGAAACCTTAAATAGCATTTCATTATCATTTTGTAATAATCTTAACACTTCAACAAGCGTATTAATATGTGTTTGCTTGTCGATAAGTGATGATGCTTTATAGCTTTGTTCAGACTGAGAAGCAAGCTCCTGAATTGAACGGTCAATCATTCTTACAGCCTTCTTTTTTTCATAAGGCTCAAGATTCATAATTACCTTTGAATTAGGTATATTAAATATTTTATGTCCCCAAGCGTTAAGTACAGCTACTGGGAAGTTTTTAACAGTGAATGTAAAACTCTCTCTTCCATCTATTTTTGTAGATAATGGTCCAAATTCAACTGTGTTTGGAATAATCCATTTAAGAAATTCTTCAGGTTGAAGAACCTCAACATCCTTTTCTTCAAATTTATTTGTATAATTATATTTTAAGAATATTCCTATTTCCTTGTCGTCAAGAATATGGCTAGTCATTCCAATTTCTAAGAATGTCTTTACTGCATTATTTAGTATTTCCTTGATAACATTTTTGTTTTCATCATAAACTACTAAATAATAAAATGGCTTTGTGATAGGCGTTTCATCATTTAACTGCTTATATATACGTATTCTATCATTTATAACCTTTTCTCTTGCGAAAAGCTCATCTCTTGTCATTTCCTCTTCGTCTGCGAGCTTATAAAGAATATCCTTCTTTTTTTCTTCCTGACGGCAGTATGCCTCAAATGAAAGCTTACGATCGATTTTGACAATTGAAGCTTTTGTATCTCCCGCGATGGAACGAATAATTGATCCAAAATAATTATCAATCATCTGATCCTGTCTAAAGCCAGATAATAATCTGAATTCTCTTGGGTCTATCTGTAAAACACCTGCGTAATATTCATTATATTCGATGAATCCATCATTGATGTTTTTGAAGGGTAAAAAGAATTCAATGTTAGATTGTCCCATAGGAACATTTTTTGTGTATTTCTTTTCTGAGAAAAGATATTTGGCAAAATATACAAGGAATAGATAAAATCTATCTCCATCATATGGAATAAAAAGACATACAAAAATTAACAATGTTAGACCCATTAATATGAATCTTGTTATTCCAAGATTTGAAATAAATAGAAAGACAATAATTGTAAGTCCTAAAAGGGCTATGATTGTGTCTGCTATAGTAATATTTTTAAAAAACTGTACTTTAACCTTGGCGGTCTTTGGTATTACTCTCACTTAAATCATCCCTTTCCTATTATTTCTTTTCCCCAGAATTGTCTGGGATAGATCCTGCATTAGATATAGCATTAGCTACTATTGGATTTTGTTTTTTCTCTTGTTGTTGGGACTGATTACCATTGTTATTGCTTCCACCATTGTTGTTATTTCCGTTATTATTTCCTTGTCCGCCACCAGAAATAGCATTTGATACAGCATTGTTATTAGCTGGCTGTCCTCCGTTTGCACTAGGATTTTGATTTCCTCCACCAGCTGCTTCTTCCTTCTGTAAAGCACTCTTTTGTCCGTAATCTCTACCTGTTTTTAATCCAAATCTATTTCCAATAGTTCCAGCTAAACCATATTGCTTTGCATCTGATGCAAAATTAATTGCTGAACGTGTAGCTCTAAAAGGTGATGTTAAAGCACCGCCTATTGAACGCATTGCACCTGCAAATCCTCTATTGGCATTTGCTGTATCTGCAAGCTCTCTACTTCCAGCACCTGATGAAACCAAATTACCGACAAGTGCCATTATTCTACTCATTGACATTGCACCACCAATAATGAATGCTAGCTTCAAAAGATTATTTAAGAATAGACTAGTCTGGAAGAATTTAAAATTATCATTAGAAATTGCACCTACTATTACGGCATAAACGTTAAGGCCTAATATACAACCATAGCCGGTCAGGAATTTAACCAGGAACTGATCTCGCCATAATTTGAAATGGGCTCCATCATCAAGCACGCTCGCGGATAATGATATAGGCGCAACTATATATAATATAACCATCGCAATTGCTCTATCGACAAACAATAACAATGTTTTTGCCAAACAGAACAAAATACAAATTCCAGCAACCCAGCTGAAGAAATAATCAAAATCAGACAAATCTATATAACCCCACATTGCATCTGTATCAGTATAATCAAAGCCAGGCAATGTATAGAAATTAGATGCTACACCCTCATTTAATGCATCCTGTGAGAATGCACCAACAAGGAAGCCTCCAAGCGTTGTTGTGCTTCCTCCTAAAGATGCCTGAAACAATGCTTTCATAAATATATTTGTTATGTAAATTAACAAAGCCATCGTTACAGGTATAAAAATAAATGTAAGGATTGTACCACCGACTTTTCCAACAACACGTGTTGGTGTCATCTGAACTTTTTCCGAAATGATAGTTCTTATTATTTGAACAACTCCGAATATTGACACTAGAATAACCGCGATGATAGTTGCGATGACAAACGCCAAATTGATGTTGCTATTAGTCATTAAGAAATCAAACATATTTGATTCTTTTCCATTAATGTATACAGGATCAATACCTAGTAAAACATTAGCACATGACATTAAACCATCTATTAACTTGAATATTGACTTAGATATTGAGTATAAAAATTCCCAAAACCAATCAAACATAATATCAATCTCCCGTTCTATAAAGCGTGTATCAAAAGAGCTATGAAATAAAAGCTGACATTTTCGTATTGATCTTTATAAAAACCTGAATTATTAAGAAATTTCAAATAAAGATGTGAATCTTCCTCAAATTTAAAATATTTTTGTTTTTTTCCATCAGCATCTATTGATGAAAATCTCATTCCAAAGCTTTTAAATGTTGTGCTATTTATATTAACACTACTCTTTGAAATTGCATTTTCACTTGTTGGATCTTTATAATCTATAGTACCATTGCTGTCTGATTCAGGTGAATCATAGAATCTAACAGGTGTTGGTAAAGTATCTGAAGGTCCATAGTAAAAAGCTTCTATTTCTAAAGTTACATTTTTATCGCCCTTTATATAAAGATACATTGAATCAAATTTTTTTTCTTTTAATATTGGAATATCAATATATAGATAATCATGTGATTCTAAACCATACTGATCAGTATCCCATGTATGTGAATTATTAATTTCATCATTATAAAGTGAATCCTCTATATCATATGATATTTCTCCTGCTTCAATTTCATTTGATGAATTAAGTACCGGATATATACCTACAACATCATCGAAGGTATCATAATAATCCCCATAATCAGTACCATCTCCACTATAGTTACCAAGATCATAACATGAAGCAAAAAAACATAATACAAATACTGATAATAATATATAAAGGATTCTATTTATCCTTCTTTTTGTCATAAGCTTTTCCTAACTAACCAACAATTGGATAATCGTAAGTCTTGTACCAGTTAGTAAATACTGAAACAGCGATTTGAAGAGCAATTAATAATACAAATATCAAGACGAAGCCAATAATAGCATTTCTAAGACCTTTTTTAGCCTTTTCATGCTCCTGTGGATCATCTGCACGTGCATATTTAACACCTAATATAATTACAAATATGGCACCTATAGCACCTACTACTCCAAGTAATACTGGTGTTACAACGTTTAAAACCTGTAATAATGGTTTTACAATTTCATTAATATCTTTTTCTTGTACTGCTAAAATAAAATTAAACATAATATTTTCCTCCTACTTTATTGTTCAATTTTTATTATTATATAAGTAGTACACCATATATACACCTGGCATACTACTTATATTAACTTAGTCATCTGTATTCATCTTATTATTGTATAAAAGTCCGATGAACACGCCTCCTACGACTGCTAGGCAGCTGACAACTATTAGAATAGTTCCAGCTACATTTGTTATTTTCTTTCTTTTAAAATTAAATTCTTTTGTGACGCCTGCTACATTTGTAACAAGTACTAAGTACTTTCCACCTTCAGTAATAGTCGGTACATCAGTTGCACCTTCATATACACCTGAATACATAAGTACATCATCTTTATAAATCATTATTGTATCACCTTTTTGAAGTCCTGTGATACTTACATCTCTTGGTGTTATTCCGTTATCTTCAACACCTACTAAAGCTGCAGTTGGAAGTGATGTATCAATTGTTACTGTGAAGTTAAGAACATTATTTATAGTCTTATTCTCCATAATAACAGCATAAACTCCATCTTCTTTTAGAGTTATTGATTTTTCACGTCCACTTAATATTGATTTTTCTTCTGTAGCTGTTCTTTTCCAGATATCTGTTATTTCATAACCGTATGGAACTGTATAATCGAATATTCCAAGTGAATTATTTATTAGATAGAATTCACAATATGAGATATTTCCGACTGCATCCTCTATCAATAATTCCCATCTAGCAGTTTTGCTAAATGAATTTGTATTATAGCTATCTAATAATAATCCATTTCTATATACTTTTTTAATTACAGCTGATTCAGAAGCTGGAGTTTGGAATAAAACTGATTTACAGTTTGCAACACCGCCATTAATGACTTCTCCATTTGTTTCTGAATTTATAATGCTGAAATAATTAACGCTCTTATGAACTATTGTAAATTTATTTTCATTTCCAGCAATATCTGTAACAACAAAACTGTATGTTCCATCCTTACGATATATTTTACCTGATTCATAAGATATAGGCTCTAAAGAATTTACTTTTACTGTTGCAGTAAGGTCACTATCAAATTTAATATCTACATTATCCTTTGTATATAATGTATCATTCACTGTAACTATATTCATTGCTGAAGTATCTATCGTTACAGTATTTCTATATAGATATGCATTGAATTCACATTCAAAGCCATATTCATCTATATAGCTTATTGCATAGATTATAGAACCATTTCCTGAAGCATTGTTGAATTCATATACCTTTTCATTTGAAAGATTAACCTCTTGTGAGTTAACTAAGAATTTATATACTATAGAAGTTGTTTTGAATAAAAGACTTCCATTTGAATAAAATCCTTTATCTAATGCTAAATCTAAAGAATATGGTTCTCTTTCAGTTTGTCCAGATCTTATTCTATTTAGAACCAATGTTGATGTATTACTATAATGTATTTCTTTAGAAACAACATCTCCATATGTATTTCTAAATTCGATTCTATATATACCGTCTCCATCTTTTCCTATTGATTCTTTAAACAATGCTTTATCAGTGATTTTTTCGTCAGCAAGTAAGTCATAGATTATATTCTTTTTACCTTCATGAATTACTACTACCTGTTTTACATCACCAATGTTTTCAGATACTGAAAGGTAAGTGTTTGTATAACCTTCACTTCGTCTTAAAGCTTTCTCATTATAGCCATAAATCCAATCCTCATTTAGCTTGAATGTAGGATCTGATGTTATTTCTAATAAAAGCTCCTTATGTAATCCGTTTGAACTAATTATTCTAACTTCATATTCTCCTGCCTGATTAATATAGACAGTTGTTAATTCATCATCTATACTTGCAGAAGCTAACTCTCCATTAATATAGAATACCAAATCATCTCCGAATGATGTTATTACAAACGAATTATTAGAATATATCTTTTCTGATGTGTCAACCTTTGCTTTTGTTGCACCATCTGAATAGATTGCTTCAACTGTGACATAGAAGCTATCTATCTTACTAATAGTATATCTTGTTTCATTACCGTAAATGTTACCAACAAGTATAGAATAGAATCCATTTTTATATCCTATGAATTCCTTGAATTCTTTTCCTTTTTCATATATTGTTGTGTAGTTTTCAAAAGTAAGAGCAGGTGAATAAGCATATTTAATATATGTAACATAATATTCTTCTTCCTCTGTTAATTCATCCTTGATAGTAAGATCATCAGCTATGAAAATCTTCTTTGATATATCAGGAACATCAATTATTTCGTCTCCTGCCATAAGTGTTATCATAGTTTCTTCATCTGATAAAGTTGCATGATGCATCTTAGGAGTAATTGCCTTACTTGTAATAGAGATGAATGTTACATCAATTGTTCCTTTTATAAGCTCTACTCTATACACTAAATGATTATTTGCATCGAAGCATACTAGAATTCTGAAATCAGCTTCACTTGCTGCAACTACCCATTTATTTGGAATCTGACTACCATCATTTATTAAAAGATCATCTGATATTTTATTTTCATATCCATAACGTATGTTTTCTCCATCGTCTGTAACTTTACAATAATAAACAAGTGATACAAGAGTTAAGCCTGAATAATAGAATTCATAATATTTATTATCGTGTTCTGTTGTAACTAAAACTCCTGAATAAATAGGGTAAAATGCTGTAACAGTTATATTGTTATTACCTGTTTCTGTTTCATTGACTTCTTTTCCATCAATTTCTGCTTTTGTCATATCACCCTTGATATTTTCAAATCCAAATGTTCTACTATTTCCAAGCTGATCTGTTACTGTAACTAAATATTTACCATAACCATTTAAAACTATCTGGTTATTTGTAAGCTGTACACTAACTTCATTACCATCACGTGTTACATAAACTGATTTTATTCCTGAATCATCCATAAAGCTCAAATTAATGAAGTTGGCTGAAATAACTTCATTTTCATTAAATGATACCTGTGTTGTACCATCTGATTCGCTATATCCAATAGAATCAGGTGCCATCAGATCGCCATCATTATATTTACTCCTGTATTCTTCTTGAGTCATTAAATCAAATTCAGAATCAAGATTATATGATTTTATAATACATGTGGATGTCACAGTTGGAGCTGAAACATCCAATCTACATACATATGTAGCATAATTAAGTTTATTATCCTCATACCATACTTTGATAGTCCATGGCTTTAATACATTAATTATTAATCTTCCTGTTGCATCTGAATAAGTATAATCTGATGTTTCAAGACCTGTTACTTCAAATCCAATGGCTGAATCAGTATATTTTACATCGAATTGTAATGTAATATAGGTAGATGTATAAACATTCCATGTTTTACTACTTGCTTCATCTTTAGTAATAATCATATTACTGATATTATTTTCATCATACTGAGACACACCACCATATGAATTTTGATAATACCATGTAATTGTTGGAGACTTATATTCAAATGAAATACAATCATTGAATGAATTTCCATAAATATCCTGAACTATTACTCTATATACACCAGGAGATTTAAATAGATAAGTTTCTTTGTATTCTGTCGCAATAAGCTCATCATTTAAATATATTTCATATGTAAATATTTCAGACTCTTCTTTATCTCTTAATCTTACAATTACTCCTCCATAATCTTCAGATTCAAATAATTCAACCTGTAGAGGAACTGTAGATAAGAATACAGAATATAGGTATGAATTACCGCTTCTATCTCCTACTAAAATATAATAATTACCACTTTCTAATACATAATTATCAATTTCATCTTTATATAATACAGCCTTAGGGCTTCCACCTGAATAATTAAATATGGCAACAAATCCCAAAGGATCAACTTCATCAAACATTTCCTTAAGAGTAAATGTTGTAGATGAGAATGATAAAGCTGTACCATCTAGCATTACCTCGCCTGAATTTATTCCAGCAACTATTTTAGGACTTGTCTTATCATAATAAATATCAAATTCATTTATACCAGCACTACTGTATTCTCTTATTGTATAAATACCTGATACTTTATCCTTAAATAGCTTTGATAATTCATCTCCATCATGAGCTGGTATTTCTGTCCATGATGTACCATTTATATATTTATAGAAAAGTAATGTATATGTATCAACTGACAAAGTCATATGTGTAGCTATAGGATATTCCTTTGTAGTAGTAACATTATCAATTGTTGTTGTAAGCTCAAGAGTGTTACTGAATATGTTTTTATCACCAGCATATTCTAGTTCAAATGTAAATTGAGAACCCATCTTTGTTTGAGATACTGTCTCTTTATCAAAATGATACTGAGATGTACTAAGATAAGGCTGACCAGTTGCTTGATTGATATTAGAGCCACTTACTAAATATACTGTAGAACCTTGTCCTACAATTTTTGTTACAACAGCATTTATGGCTTTAGTTAGATTTGTTGATAATCTTGTAATATTCAAACCATCTGATAAGTTGCCATTACCATAATAATAATATGCGTATCCATAGGCACCTGATGGTGTCCAGGTACTCTTTTTATATCTTACCCATAGTTGTCCTTCCTGGGCAATCATTGTTTCGCCGGAAGCTTTACTATAAATTGTGGCACCATTACTGTTATTCAATAAACCTGCCTCGCTTTGAGAAAGAGGTAGTAGATATAAATCCTGATATTCCATATATCTAACATAGTTTTTGGCTTCAGCTATGCTTGAAAAAGCTGGATTTGAAGAGCCACCCTTATATCTTTCTTCTCCTTCATCATAGACTGCACCATAAAGATATGACTTCATTTCTATTGCATCATTATCGAAATAATAATATTTTGCATCATTAAGCTCATATACCTTATTCGTTAATAATAAATTTGATGTTGATTTTAGATAATTCGCTGTTTTGTCTGCTTTATTATCTGTAAAATAGAAGCTTATCATATTTGAAACGATTGATTCAGTTACACCTTCACTGATTGTAAATTCAATTGTTGGAATTAATTCATAATATCCAGGTCCTAAATCAGTTATTTTGATTACATTAGGCGTTGAATCATCAGCCTCATAATCATATAGGTTGTTTACAAGAACATGAAATACACCTGTAACTGTACCACTTTGCATATCTGATGCATTTACTACTGAAATAGTAATACCAGAATCATCTGCTTTTCCTGATATATCATAAGCTTTACTTGACATTATAATACCAGGATCAACTAATTCATCGAAATCTGTAAAATCTGTTTGAGTTTCAAAATTCCTTCTAGTGTCATATGCCACTTTGATAAGATTTGATGTTGATGTATTACCTGCTTTATCGCTGACCTTGTAAAAATATGTTACAAACATTCTATTAACACCATTTT
>CAMJOZ010000006.1 GCA_946407635.1 uncultured Caryophanales bacterium | reverse complement strand
CACAACTACTGTTAGAGGAACACATAACATTTATTTGTCTGAAATTAAATTATTAAATGAAATAAATTATAAAGAATATGATTGTTTAGTTGTTCCAGGAGGACCTGGTCAATATAAAAATTTATGTCAATCAACTGAAGCACAAAATATAATAAAATATTTTTTTGATAATAATAGATTATTATGTGGTATTTGTGCAGCCCCTGTTGTCTTTGGTAAACTTGGTATATTAAAAGGAAAAAATTATACTTGTTTTACATCAATGAATGAAGATTGTGGTGGCAAATATCATGATAAAGGTGTAGTTAAGGATGGAAATATAATTACATCTAGAAGTGTAGCTTATTCTATTGAATTTGCATACGAAATAATTAAAACTTTATTTGGTGAAGAAAAGCTAAATGAAGTTTGGAAAAAGATTTATTATGAGAAATAAGTTAGCTATAAAGCTAATCAATAATTATAAACAATCTAAAAATCCTTATGACCCACCAAAATGTAAATATTTTCCATCTTGTTCTACTTATGCTTTAGAATGCTACAAAAAATTCAATTTTGTTCACGCATCATATTTAGTATCTAAAAGATTATTAAAATGTAATCCTTTATCAAAAGGTGGATATGATCCAGTACCATTAACTAAGGAAGAAAAACTTAGACAAAAAAATGATGAATTATTTGTAGATATAAACGAATATAATAACAAAAAATAAGAGGCTGCTAGAAACTATTTGAGTTTCTTAACAGCCCCTTTTATTTTATAGCTTTTCATCATTTTAAATAGACCTTTAAATAATCTATTATTAGCAATATATAATAATCCTTCTGCGACATTATATTTTAATCTTCCACTAGATGAATACATTATAGACATCATTGTTGATGATAAAATTGTATTCTTTAAGAATATAGTGTTATTAATCTTATTTATTTTAATAAAAGGATTTTCTTCTTTTAATGCCTTTTTATATGAATCATTATAAATATTTTCAAATATTTTATATACTAATTTACCCATAAATCTATTTTTATATTTATATATAGGTGTATCAAAATATATCTTTTTAGAATCATTAATATCTAATTTATAACCAATAGATTCTAAAAATAATTCATCAGTAATTTTATCAAAATCATAATTTTTATAAATTATATCTAATTTATTATTAGATAAAATAGGTTTAGTTCCTTTAATATGAATTTCTTTATCTAATAAAATATCATAAATATTATTGCCAACTAAAATATTATAATCTAAATCTTCTATTTCATAATTATTTGTATTTACATCATAATATCCTAAATTTAATAAAGGTATTTTTATTTCTATTTTCTTTTTTTCATTCTTCTTTAAAAATACTTTATCAAAGCCAATTAATTCAATTTTAGGTCTATAAATATTTGAATTTTTATATTTAACAAATATTTGTGGAACAACATAATCATCATATTCTCCAATATTTTTAATAACTAAATTAATAATTAAATTATCCTTATCAATATCTAATTTCATTCCTTTATATAAAAAATCAGAATAAGAAAGACCATATCCAAATGGATATTTTAAATTGATGTTTTTAGAATAATAATATTTATAACCTATGAATATATCTTCTTTATATAATTCATAATCATGCATATTAAATTCAATTAATTCTTCTTTTGGAAATGAGATAGATAATCTTCCAGATGGATTATAAAGTCCAAATAATAAACCAGTTATAGCTTTAGAAAAATCGCCACCAGCAAGTGGAGATAAAATTATATTATCAAAATAATCATCAAAATCAATAATAATTCCAGATCCTGAAATTAATACTAAATGCTTATTAATTTTTAAATCTTTAATTTTATTAATTAATTCATATGAATATGAATCTAATTTAATTGTTTTTTTATTAGTTGATTCTCCTTCATCCTTAGCATCAGTTTCTAAAAATAAAATTAAATCATTTATTCCATCTAAATTTTCTATATTATCATAACTATAATTTATTCTTAATTTATTAAATTCATCTTCAATAGTACTAAAATTATATGGATTAACATTCATACTTCCCATACCTTGAAAACGAGGCATTTTAAAGGATTTGCCTAAAACAAGGTATTTTTTATTTTTATTTAAAGGAAAATTTGATTTATTATGCTTTAACAAAACATGAGATTCTATTGATGCTTGTAATGATATATCTAAAGCCTCATTAATATTAAAATCAACCTTATCATATCTTTTAACATTTAATATTCTTTTTAAACTACTATTTATTTCATCAATACTAATATTTCCTCTTTTATAATTGTCATAGATTAGATATTTACCATAATCTGAATCTCCAGGCATTTCTAAATCAACACCTGATTTTAAGGACTTATTTCTATCAAATGTTCCGCCCCAATCAGTCATAACTAAGCCATCATATTTAAATTTATTTCTTAAAATATCTTTAATTAAAAAATCATTTTCAGAAACATATGTTCCTAAATATTTATTATATGATGTCATAATCGCATGAGGGTTAGAATCCTTAATAGTTCTATAAAAGCTATATAAATATCCTTCCATTAATCCTCTTTTAGAAATAATAGAATCTGAATAAAATCTTGCACCATCATTATTATTAAGACAAAAATGCTTTAAGGTCGCATTGACATGTTGTTGCATACCATTAATATAGGATGATGCTAGACTTGAGGATAATATTTTATCTTCACCCATAAATTCTAAATTTCTACCATTATATAAGCTTCTAACCATATTAATTGATGGTGAAAGCATTATATCAATATTATTAGAATTAGCTTCTTTTCCTATTTGTTCTCCAACCTTGTATAATAATTCTTTGTTAAATGTTGAAGATAAACCAAATCCAGATGGATATGATATTGTTTTATATTTAGATGTAATACCATTATTAGAATCTTCTATTAATCTAACACCTGATGGTCCATCAGACATTCTTAAACTTTTAATACCTAATCTAGTATTTTCATTTGTATACATGAAATTATGACCAGATAATAGATTGATTTTTTCATATATATCTAATTCTTCAATTATTTTATCATAATCCATATATACCTAGCTCCTTCTTACTTATCCGCTCTAGAATATGAATTTTTCATATCTAAATTAGATAAATATAATATTTTTTCTAATAATTTAGTTGTTTCTTCTTCTAATCTTTTTGCAAGTTCATTATTAGCTTTTACTAATAATTCTTCATTAAATTCTTTATTAAGTAATCCATCATATTTATTAATTATTTTATGAAATTCACTCATTGTATCTAATTGATATCTTTCAATATTTTGAATTACTTTAGCATAGCTTTTATCTGCAAGTGCTTGAATCATTCTAATAGCCCAATAATAATTATTTAAATTAAGTGAAGGTGAAGTATTACCTAAATAATTAGGTGTTTTATTTACATTAGTATATTGAGGTACAAATGTATTAAATGTATTTGAACCCATACTAATCCATTCAATAGATTGATATTTTTTATCCATATATCCTCTTATTTGAATTAAAGCACAATCATCTGTTCTATTAATACCAATTGAACGATATTTTCCTGCATAAGTTTTATCATCATGTTGAATATAAGGATCATATTTAGTTCCTTGATAATGTGAACCTAATAAATATTTTATATCTTCAACAGTTACTAATGAATCTGGTTTAATCATAAAAGGAATATTATCAGATTCTGGATCATTTTCAACTTTTTTAAATTCTTCTTTATTAAAATATTTAAGCATAAACCAAGCACGTGGAGTGTTATATAAATGATCTTGATCTGATTTAGAACCAAATATAATTCTAGGATTAATAATATTTGAATCTAATTTATATAATTTATTATTAATAATAAAATCTTTTAAATCTTTAGAGCAAATATAATTCTTTTGATTATTTAAAGCATCATCTAAATCAAAATAATCAATACCTAATTGATTAGGTAAAATTACAACCTTATCATCAGGTACTCTTATAGCAATAAAATGATGAGCACCTATTGTTTCTAAATACCATACTTCATCTTTATCACTAAAAGCAATACCATTAGCTTCATATGTACCATATTTTTCTAATAATTCACCTAATCTTTTGACTCCTTCTTTAGCACTTTTGATATAAGGTAATACTAAAGTAGCAATATCCTCTTCACCAATTCCAACAGGATATTTTTTACCTTTAATCATACGACTTTCCATAGGGTCCGCACCTAAAACTCTTGGATTAGATGTGATAGTTTCAGTCGCAGTCATACCTACATTAAATTCATTTACACCTTGAGCTTCCCATAATCCTCTTTCAAGATTAACATTAGGTAAAGCTGAATATCTAAAAGCTTTTTTAGGTAATTCTACTTCTATTTTAGATATTTTAGAAACATATTTTTTATTATTTTCTTTAGCTTCTCTTATTACATATTTTTTACAATCAAATCCACCATCATCATTTCTTGATATCATAGTAGATCCATCTACTGATGCGTTTTTACCAACTAATATTGTTGTACAACTCATATTAAAACCCTCCATTTTAAACAATATTATTATAACTCAAAAGATAATTTAATTCATTAAAAAAATAAGGCTTACCTTAGAAAGGTAAACCTTAAGATGTTAATAATTAAATTAATTAAGACATTGCAATAACAGAAACATTAAATAATTGTGATACTGTATAATCACCATATTTAATAGTAACTGTATAATCTCCTGATGATACTGCAAGTTTATTTCCTACAAATTCATCAGTTCTATCAACGCCATTAACTAAAATAGTATAGCCTTCAGTTATAGCAACATATTGAGTTGGATCTGTTACACCATTTGGAATTAATTTAATATCAGATACTGAAATTTTACCATCATTACATTCAGAAGGAACAGTTGCGGTAATTGACTCAATTATTGTATTAACATTATAGGCATCATAAACTATTGATAAGGATGTCAAATTAACAGAAGCATCAAATAATACTACATAAGTTCCAGCATTTAATTTGATTGATGCAGTATTTGTATCAGTATTATTTGTCGTCAATATAACAAGAGCCGCATCAGCACTATATGATGTTACTGTTCCATTAAAAATAGCAGCATGTCTTCCCGCTGATGTTTTATTTTCAGTTAATGTAATAGTTGCAGTATGTTCTATTGTAATGAAAATTTGTCTTAATTTATCAGCAGCATTTTGACTTCCACCATTAGATTGAATTCTCTTTGATCCATCAAATGAAATTCCAGCAGTAAATGTAAATTCATTATAAGTAATAGATTTGCCTTCAACAATTTTTCCGCTTGAAAGTACTCCTTCACCTGCTTCAGCAGATACAGCAGCTGGAGTAGCAGTTGATGTAGTACTCATAACAGTAGTTGTATAAATATCAGCCCACTTAGCATAAATTGTTGTACTATCATTGAATACAGTAGTTGTTGTTACAGCATCACCACTAAAATCAGCATTTTGATACCAATCAAATAACATAGCATCATCTTGAGTAACATTTAATTCAGTAGATGAAATTGTTGTACCACTTTCAATCTTAATAGATTTAGTAGTTACATTATTAATTGTAGCATTATAATTTAATGTTACAGTCACAGCAGCAACAATTTTTGCATATAAAGTTGTGTCTTCATAAATAGGTTGTGTGAAATCAAATGGAGTTGTAAATGTAGAATCTGCATACCAACCAATAAATAACTTATCAGCATCTACAGCTGGATCAGCTGGTTGCTGTAATGTATTACCATAAACAACCTTTGCAGATGTTAATTCAACATTTTCAAAATCAACATCAAATTCATATGTTAATAATTTTTGATATTCTTCTTCATATGCTGATTGTCCATTAACAACAGCAGTATCAACATCTGCTTCACTATTTGCAGCGAAAATAGCTTGTATTGCTTCTTCATCTACTGTGTCAAATTCTTTTAATACAGCATATTTAGTTGTCTTAATTTGTTTTTCAGCACCAGCTGTAAAATATGTATCTGTAATCCATTTTCTAAAGTTTGCTCTTGCATCTCTCTTATAATAAATTAAATCAAATTGAGCAATACAAGCATCATATGCTGTTTTTACAGCTTCTTTAGATGTTGCAGAATCTATATTACCACAATATTCTGTTACAGCTGCATCAATTAAGTCAATAATATCATCATCTTGATATTCCTTATAGTTAGGTGCATCGACATTATTAATTTGATTCTTTCTATTTGTCTTGTAATCTTCAAGAGACATTACAATTCCATTGATATCTGTATCAACACCAGATGTAAATGTAGAATATGCAGATTTAATAGCATCAAGAGTTTCTGCAGCATTAATTGAAGATGCTGCTGTAGCTTTCTTTGTATTATATAAAGAATCTTCTGCTGTTGATCCATAATATTCATCAATTGCAGTTTGTTCACTTGAACTTACTGTTTTTCCAGTTAAATCAGTTCTATAATTACCAACTGAAACCAAATAATTAGATTTTGCAGAAGATAATAATAAAGCATTTGTTGGAATAGATGCTATAGCTGTAATTGCTTGGGAATAAGATTTATCAATATCATTTTTATGGTTTCCTGTAATAAAAGCTATTGCACTATCATAAGCTGGCTTATTATTATACTCTGTATCTTCAAATGTATAATTTGAAGCAGGTAAAAGTTTTTGTAATTCAGCAACCTTAGAATCAATATAATCAGCCTTTGCAGCTTCGTCATTTTGAACATTTGCAAATGCTGCAACTGCTGCATTTAATTCATCTATAGTTGAAGCCCTGTATAAATTATTCCATGCAGCATAATAATCACTAGATTTTATTGTATAATTATCTTCTGGATAATTTTCATTAATATAATTTCTTTTAATTGTCCATTCATCTTCAACAGACATTAATGCTATCATCTCAGGAGATGCAGATTCTTGGCTTGATATATCTACAATTGCATCAATAGCATCAATAGTTTCTGCAGCTTCAACGGCAGCAACTATAGCATCTCTTGCAGCTTCAAATTGAGTCTTATTTGTAACATAACGTGGTGCCATTTCAGAAAGTACTGGATTGAAATAAGCTAAAACTTTAGCTTTATATTGAGCAACATCAGTAATTTCTTTTTCAGCTCTTAATACAACATTAGTAAAAGATAATACCTTGTTACCACCATCTGTTGATGTAAATAAATAACGTGTAGATAAAACATATCCAGGAATCTCAACATCCTTAATAAATGGTAAAACTGTACCATCAGCCTTAATTAAATCAATAGAAATTTTACCAGTAATTTGATTAATAACTAAGTGCATACCAAATGATGTATTATCAGTTACTTCAAATTTATTAATAATACCTTCAGTTTTAACATTACCATCAATACGATATTGAATAAATGTTTTCTTAACTTTATCTACTGTTTCTTCAACAGTTCTTAGACCAAAAATTTCACTATTAGTTTTAACTGTATCTGTACCATATAATTGGAAGAAAGTCCAGTTATTATTTTTTACAGGAATATTAACATCAACATAACCTTCTAAAATTTCAGCTTTTGGTGTATTTCCAAAACTAACAATAGCCTTTGCAGAACCTTTAGTATCTCCACCACTTGCTGCATCACCATCAACTAAAGTTAATTTTTTATCAGCAATTGTGTAACTATAAGTTGATTTAGGACTATCAGGTTTATCAGAATGAACAGCACTTACAAAATAAATACCAGTATCATTAAATGAATACATATATGAATAACTATCAAGTACTTTAGATTCATTAAATCGTTCATCTAATGCAACATTACCCTTTTCTTTTACTGCTTCATAAGATGCACCATACCATTTTGCATATAATGTAGTATTAGTAGAAATATTTCCTGCAGTTGCAGCTTGAGTTAAAGCTTCATCAGTAAACCAGCCTTCAAATAAATAACCAGGTGCTGAAATTGCAGCTAAATCAGCATCAGTAATAGCTGTTACATCAGTCTTATTTGCAGGGGCAGTACCATGGCCATTTACATTATATGTAATTGAATATTTAGTGACAGTTTGTTCTCCACCACCTTGGCTTTGACCTTCGCCTCCGCCTTGTTGACCTCCACCTTGTTGGCCACTATCACCACTTTGGCTTCCACTTGTATCTTTTTGTTCATCATCATTTGGAGTATTATCATTTTTTCCTCCACATGATGCTAAAGCAAAGATTGAGGCACTTGCTAAAGCAATGCCTAATAAAATTCTTTTCTTTTTCATAATTTCCTCCTAGTAAAAATTCACCTTATAGTATATGATATTTTTAACATTTTTGCAAACGCTTTCCACACTTTTTTCATAAATTTTATATATTATATATATAATAGTTACATTCTACTAGTAATATGTGGATAATTTATATTTATTATCATATATCCGTAAAGTGATATTCCCACTATCTTTAGTCATATATAAATTAGATCTTTCTTTTAACCTTTCTACTATATCATCATTTGGAAGATTATATGAATTATTCAATCCTACTGATATAATTGAATCTTTAGGATTTACACAATTTAAGAAATCAATACTTGAGGATGTATCTGATCCATGATGCGCTACCTTTAAGATATCTGATTCTAATATATCCTGGTATTTATTTATTACATCTATTTCTTCTTTTTCTGTCATATCACCAGTATATAAAATAGATGTATTATAAATATTTAATTTTATTACAATACTATTTGAATTAGGATCATCATATGAATTAATAGGTCCTAATATATTTATGTTTAAATAATCATTTATTATATATTTATCATCAATTCCAATTTTATTATCATAATCAACCAATAATTCTTCAAATCTTAAATCATATTTTGGATATATGATTTTTTTAACATTAAAATCATTTAAGATTTCTTTATAATCTCCAATATGATCATTATCTGAATGAGACAATATTAAATAATCAATATTATAAATTCCTTGTCTTTTTAAGAATTCATATGAATTATAACAATCTATTACTATTATTTCCTTACTATAAGGAGCTTCTATTAAGGATGAATCTCCCTGACCACAATTTATAAAAGTAATTTTAGCAATTGGATTAATATATCTAAATGTTAATATTATCAATAAATATGATGTTAATAAGCTAAAATTAAAAATAATAAGCTTCTTCTTTATTAATGAATAAATGAAAACAAATAATATTAAATAATAAATTGATGATAAATAAATATTTAATGATTTAATTGGAATCATTAAATTATAATTTGAAATATTAATTAAATATTGATTCAAGAAAATAAATATATATTTAAATATAAAATCTGATATTGGAATAATTGCTAAAACATAGCTTAAAGGTAAAATTATAAAAGATATAATTGTTGATAATAAAGGAGATAGTATTAAAGATATTAATGATATTCTATTACTCATATTTATAACTAGTGGTAATGTAAATAAAAATATTAAGAAATATGTTTTATATGAATCAATAATTTTATTATTTGAATTTTTAATAATATCAGCTTTGAATATTAAAACAAATGAAACTATAAATGATAATAAGAATCCAGTATTATATCCATAAAATGGATTAATAAATAACATTATTAAGCATGAAATAGATAATATATCTAATTTAGATAATACTTTAGATTTATTTGATAAAGATCCTATTATTAAAAATAATAAGGCTCTAACACTAGATAATGGAAAACCAATTATTAATAAATAGATAAATATTATAAAATTAGGAATTAAATCCTTATAATACCCAAATAATTTAAATAATATAAATTTTAAAAATTTATTTAAAAATATTATATGCATACCGCTTATAGCAATTATATGAGATATACCCAAAGCACTAAATGAATCCTTTAATTCATTTTCAAATTGATTAGTACCAAACACTAAAGCACTAATATAATTATATGAATCTAAACTTAGATTAGATTTTAAATAATTCAAATAATAATATTTTATACTATAAATAGAAAATGAATTACTTATCAATTCTTCTTTTTCAATATAAGCAGTAACATTTGTATTTTTAGAATATAAATATAATTTATAATCAAAATCTTCACTATAATTCTTTTTAGATATTTCGTTTATTTTTAATTTGCATTTAATAATATCTCCAGGCTTATATTTTAAATTATTTCCATAAATAATTATTTTCTTAAATCCGATATAGCCTTCATAAGAATTATCATTTCTATTTAAAATATATAAATTTGATTCTTCATCGATTGGTAAATTTACAAAATATAAAAATAATAAATACCTTATTATAAATAATAAAATTATTAATAATATTGGTAATATTAATTTGGTTTTGAAATAAACAAATAATAAATATATTGCAAGCAATATAAAAAATATGTATGAATTAAAACCTAATAAGCATAACAAAATAGGAATTAAAAAGAAATGAAAATTATTGGAGTATAGCTTTATCTTTGATATTATTAATGACTTCATCTGATACTCCTAATAATTCTTTTAATTCACTAAATGATTCTATTTTTTTAATTTTTCTATAATCAATGATAGCCTGAGCTCTTTTTTCTCCTATTCCATATAATGTTATTAGTTCATCAGATGACGCTGTATTTATATTTATTTTATTTGAAGTTTCAATTACTACTTCATTATTAATATCTTTAGATTCAATAATTATTGTTTCATCATTATAATATCTTTTCTTTAAATTATCTGAAACAATACTATATTCATTTAAATAAGGATCTATTTTTTGAATTATATATCCATATGTATAACCATATGGAATTTTTAAATTTATTTCTTCTATTTTTAATTCACCTTTTATTGTGATAATAATATATTTTGGTTTTTCTTCATTTAATATTACATCATCTTCTTTCTTATTATTACTATTTATAATAGTTGGTAAGAATGCTAAAAATATAGTTAGACCTAAAATAATGATTATTGCAAAAATTTCCTTTTTCTTCAATTTCGGTTCTCCTCTTTTTTTTAATATATTAAATGATAGTAAGAAATGCTTAAAATTTTTGAAATTATTTTATAAAAAAGAAAAAAAAGATACTTTTTAGAAATAAAGTATCTCTTTAACGTCATTTTTTTGAGAAAATTAATATTTATAATCAATTAAAATAATATCTTCTAAATCATATATTTTAATATTGTTATTATCCCAAATACCATATGATCTAGGATTATTCATTTTAGGTAATGTTATACTACCTGGATTGATTAAGCATACATCATTTTCATTATAAATTGTAGGTATATGAGTATGTCCAAATAATACTAATTTAGAATTATTATATCTTTTCAAATCTAAATGATGACCATGTTCTAAATGTAAATTAATATTATTTATTATCCCATCAAATGAATCTAATATTTTAAAATCTAGAACCATTTCATCAACTTCAGCGTCACAATTGCCTTTTATTGCGATAATATTATCCTTAATAGAATTTAAATCCTTAATTACTTCTTTTGGATTATAAGATTCTGGTAAATCATTTCTAGGTCCATGATATAAAATATCACCTAAAATCATTACCATATCACATTTATTTTTTTTAAATAATTCTAATATTTTCTTAGATGAATCACTAGATCCATGAATATCAGATACAATTAAATATTTCATAATAACACCCAAAAGAATTTTAAAACAAAAAAGAGATAGAGTCAAACTCTATCTCAATTTTTTAAACTAGATTGATAAGTAGAACAAATTAGATGTAGTTGATTTCTTAATTTCATGAGAACCAGCAGCTAATTCTACTGTAATTACATTAGAACCACCTGTCTTAACTCCATCAAGCATTACATAAGCCGAATCAGTATCGTTAAATACCATTACTAAAGTAGTTGTCGCTGTTGTTGTGAACTTAATTGATGTTGAAGATTCCATCTTCAAGCATGTTGAATAAGTTGTTCCGTTATATGTAACACTACCTTTTGATGTTGAAGTATTACCTACAACTGTGAAATAAGAATCACTATAAGGGAAAGTTAAGGTTTCAGATGTGTTGTGTTCATCCTCATCATTTCCTAGTTCGTTAAGCTTTTGAATACATTGTTGTAACTTAGAATAATTAGTTACTTGAGCTTGTTCAGCTGAATCAAGCTTTTGATATGCAGTTCTAGCTGCATAAATTTCTGTAGCATCATTCAATGTTACATTAGCTGGAGTTGGTAGGCTATCAATCATATTGATTACATCATCAATTGATGTATCTTCTTCTTGAGATTGACCACCTTGAGATGATCCTTCAATACCTAATACTCTTACTAACTGACTTGAGTAATTTACCAACTTTTGCTTTAATCCATCGATAACTGCATAAGATGCATCATCAGTTGAATTATTGAATGTCCATGTGAAGTCTCCACCTTGAACACGACCAGCATAAGTTGTTACTGTAATCCTAGCTTGATCTGCGGTTTCTACTTCATATGTATACATTAATGAACTATTAGTATCAAAGTTATTATAAGTTGTACCACCAGATAATGCCTTAATTGAGCTTGGTACTACTTCATCTCTTGAAGATGCAACATAAGCATCAAATGAAGTTGAGTTTTCTGTATGTGGAATGAATGATACATTACCATCAAACTTATTACCATAAGCTTTAATTACACCACCTGCTTCTCCAGAGAATGTACCTTCGCCTAAAGCATCAGTACCTTGTAGAGATATTAACATTGGCTTCATTGTAGCTGTTGATCTAAAGTAGTTGTTTTCAACGAATGCTGAACCACCCATTGTCATACCAACACCATACTTAGAGTTACCATCAAAGTAGTTATTATATGTATGTACTGTACATGTTCTAATTCTTGGATGACGAGAATCTGAATGGTCGTACCAGTTGTGATGATATGTAATATAATTTGATGTTGATTCACTCTTCATACCTTGTAAATTAGATTTACCAGTATCCCAGAAATGGTTAAATGAGTGAGTGATATAAGTACTTGTCTTAGTATCTAAGGCACCATCACCCTTAACTTGGTCAGCATCAGAGCCTGCATCACCATAGAAAATATCACAATTATGTACCCAAACATGGTCATTACCTTGTTGAAGTCCAATAGAATCTCCTTCACTACTGTTGCAGTTCATGAAGCCTAGGTTTCTAATTTCTACATTAGATGAATTCTTGATTACTATACCAAATCCATTGATTGTAGCATCTGTACCAACACCTTCAAGTGTTAAGCCAGCTTTTGCTGTATCAACATATAAGTCACCTTTACCTAATACTTGTGGATCTGTAATGTTACCAATGAATCTAATACATAATGGTTTACTATATCCTTTATTACTCTTTAATAATGTTATGATATTTTGAATGCCAGTCGCACCATTGAATGTAACTGTATCCTTATTAGTATTAGTTATATAAATAACTGTAGCATCACTTCTTAATGTACCATCATTGTTATAAGCACCTGATGCACTACCATTTACGAATGCAAATCCTGTTCTTATATGACCTTCAACAGTAATATTTGTTACTTCAGTTTGATAATCAGTTACTTCTTGATTGTTGAATGGAACAACCTTCATTGAATATGTTCCAGCTTTAACACCTACTGCATCAACTCTATAATAAGAACCATATTCTCTAATTAATTGCTTGTCAATTAATGAATATGATGAAGTTCCATCACGCTTAATATAAACATTGTAATCAGTGAAGCCATCTAGCTTGTTGAATTCTGCATATAATGCTTCTTGGTCTCCACCATAATTTGTAATTTCAACTGATACACCTATAGCCTCTTCATATACAGAATATAATGTAATGTTAGATGAAATATCAGAGTTAAAATCAAATTCAGAACCATTCTTTGTTAAAGACCAATATTTGAATTTATATCCAGATACGAATTGTGCACTTGGAATAATTGATGATGACATTGGGCTATTGATATCAACACTTCTTGTTGCAAGTAATGTTGTACCATCATTATTAATGAATGTAACTGTAACTTGTTGAACAAATTTAGCATATAAAGTCATATCCTCATCAATTAATGTTGATGTGTTGAACTTAGTTGTTCTATTAACATCAGTATACCAACCATCAAATCTATATCCTGACTTAAATGGATCTTGAGGTAAGATTAGCTTAGTATTCTTCTTAACCATAACTGGATCAATAGTTAATCCATCTGCGACGAATGATACTGTTACTTTATTGGCATCTTCTTCTAATTGGTTATAAGTATTTCTAGCATTTACTAATACTTGGTGTGCAGAAACTACATCTGCGTCATCCTCTTGTAATTGTTTTTGAACCTCAGTTAAGCCTTCATATGCATTTTCTGCATCAACAATCTTTTCTAAGCATGAACTTGAATATGTTATGTTTGAAGGTAATAGGCTCACCTTGGTTAAGAAAATATTTACTGCAATCTTTTCTAACTCTGATTCTGCAGAAATTAACTTGTTATAATTAGATACTTGTGCAGAAGGAACCTTATTTAATAATTCATTGTAAGCACTTCTTGCCTCATATACATAATCTGCATTTTCTTCAGTTACTGGAGTTACAATTTGATTAATCTTATTTTCAACATAGCTTATACCTAAATTCTTATATGTGTTATTAGCATTTAATAATACATTATAATTTGCTTGTACTGTAACCTTAGATTGATCATTTAATTGATTATATTTATCAAATGCAGCGTTAATCTTATTTAAACAATTATCATTATAAGTAATTGTAGGTAAACTATTAACTAATGAATTAAATTCACTAATTAATGTATTTTGATATTCAGAATCATCAAATACTTCTAATTTAATAGATACACTTGCAATTTCTTTAAATACTAATTGAGAAAGTGCCTTTGAATCTCCTGGTTGGAAATTATAAGGTTGAATGAAGTAAGTACCTGGCTTTAATTCAACTGTACCAGATGCTTTTAGTAAAGCAACACCTGCTTCATTACATAATACACCTGTTTTGGCATCTGTATTATCTTGATATGTAATTGTTGCTTTTGCTGATTCAGTAATCTTAAATGCATAAATAGTTTTTGATATTTTACCAGTTTCAGTAGTTGAACCATTTACACTTAAATTATTAACTGTTGCATTCTTTACTGCTTCATTTACATAAGATATATCACTCATTGTAATATCTTCAATTTGAGGTAATGATGCTTTAGATGTACCACATCTTGCATAAATAACCTTCTTTGCATCTGTTGGATCAGATTGTAAATAATAATCATTCTTATAGAATAATGAGCTATTTAATTCAAATGATGAATAGCTTACACCATTATATTGACAAGCTGAATTAGATACTGCTGTATTCTTATCAGTAACTATTGTTGCTGAAGTATATGATTGAAGTGCACTTGATAATGAATCATTATATGATTTAATTGCACCACCATCAACCCTAAATGGATTCTTACATGCATAGAATAAATTTGATTCAGAGAAAATATAAGCATTTGCTCTAGTATTCATTGCATAATCTGTTTGTCCATAGAATATATTATTATACATATGTACGTTTGCTTGTCTTGTTAATGGTCCTCTTGCCTTACATAAATACCAATAATTATGATGATATGTTAGGTTATATTGAAGTGATGAATCAGATGAACCAACTAGGTTAGTCTTATGACATCCTTCAAAATAGTTGTAGCTACATGTGAAATACATACCACGCTTGAAGTCACATGAACCATCTCCTTCTCCCTTATCAGATTCAGCTGGAGATGAGATATTAGGACAATAGAATTCATTATTATGTACCCAACATCTTTCTACAGATGCTGAAATTGTATCACCACTTTGTACACCTTCCATACCGATTGCATCTTCTGGTGTATTAATAAATTTTAAGTTTCTAACTTCAAATGATTTACCTAAATCTGTTGCATCACTTGATGCCATAAAATGGAATCCCCAACCATCGATTGTTGCATCACTACCAACACCTTCAAGTGTAATATTCTTACCACTCTTCATACGTGCCATATGACCATTGTCGCCTTCAGATCCACCATAATCATTTGAATCATATGCTGTTAAACCATTAATAAGTGATGTATTTGCTGCGTTAAATGTACCCTTTTGATATAATCCTGTATTAGATACACAACCAACAAATCTTACAACAAGTGGAATATTATCTTGAGCTAATTTCTTAATAATACCTTGGTTAGTATTACCTAGACCATAATATGTTTTACCACTAGATACCTTCTTACATTCAGTTTCATGACCAGTCTCACCACAAGCTTGACCTGCTGTATTTAAAATATTACCGATACCTTTAACAGTGATTCCGCCATATGAAAGTTCAACAGTGTTTTTGTTTTCATCAGTTACATATAATACGATTGCGTTATCTTTTAAAGTACCATCATCATTATATGCACCAACACCATCAGTGTAATTGAAATGTGCATAACCAGATCTATCATATGCTTCTACTGTAAATGTAGCTTGAGTAGCAACTGAAATTACATCTGTACCACCGATTTCAGGTGCTACCATAATCTTATGGTTACCAGCAGATAAGCCGAATAAATCAGCTCTTAAGCCAGTATTTGTTCTTGTAATATAATATTCTTTATTTGATAATCTTCTAGTGTTATTTGAAGAATCAATTTCATAAATACTATAATCATCTGCATTATTATATTCATTGAATAAAAGATATGCACTTTCTTGTAATCCTTCTGTTCTAGTGATTACAATCTTTTCATTTGTACCATCATCTTCTTTATAATGTGCCTTTAGGATAATATCACTACTAATATCTTCATAAGATGAGAATTCAACATTATTATTTGTCCAGTAATCGAATATATATCCTGATACATATGGAGCAGATACTGTTGCGACCTCACCAAATGGAGTATTGATATCTACCTTATTTGTTGTAATAACATTACCATCTTTATCTTGATATGTAATTACACATTGCTTAATATAATTAGCATAAATTGTTATATCTTCATTAATAACTGTAGATGGATTAAATAATTGATTATATGAATTAGATGTATACCAACCATCAAATCTATAACCATTTATATTTTTTGAAGGTAAAACAATTGTATTACCTTTTTCAATTGAAATAGGATCAAATGATTCACCTGAAACATTTACAGCAAATGTAACTGTTGCTTTTTCTTCTTCAGTTAATTGAACCCATTTAGCATATAATATTAAATCTCCATCAATTACTGTTGTTGAATCAAATAAATCATTTAATGTTGAATCTGTACACCAACCAATAAATTTATAATCATCTCTTTGTAATACTGGTAAGCTAGATATTGTTGTACCAACAACAACTCTATCTGAGTCAATATGATATCCAGTTACATTAGTTACGTAGCTAACATTTGCATATTCTTTTACTACTTCGTAATGAATTGATGAAATATTAATTGAATAATCAGAATGAATTCTATATGTACCTGGATTTAAATCTTCAATTGAGAATGAGCATCCAGTACCAGAACCTTTGATTGAATTAGATTTATAAATTTCATTATCTGATGAATCTTTAACTGTAATATAACCTTCACTTGTTGAAGATGCCCATGAGCAAGTTGTAAATAAAGAACCTTCTTTAGTTAGTGTTACAACAATGTCTGAACCTTGATTATTATATGCTGAATTATCACTAGCAACTAAATTCTTATTATTGTTTTCAAATGTATAACCATTTAAGCTTACTTCGGTATTCAATACTTTTCTATTTTTACTATCAGTTGTTACACTTGAACCAGCTTGATTAACAAGCTCATTCCATGATGTATAACTTGCACCAAAGCCTACTGAATATACTTCAGCGAATACTGCTTTTAATGTAATATTTGAAGTAATATTTGTATTTTCTACATCAAATTCTACACCATCCTTAGCCCAATATAAGAATTTATATCCTGCCTTAGTAGGTTTAGTACCATAAGATGCTTTTCCATTCTTTAATACCGTATCATTTCTTAATAATGATCCATCTTCATTTAACCATGTTACTGTATATTCTTCTTTTTCTTCGTTGAATATTGCAGTTCTTGTAATTGTTGAACCAGAAATTGTTTCATCCCAACCATCAAATACATATCCTGTTTTAGTTGGAGTTCCTAGTGAATATTCAGTATCATAAATAGCATTTGAAACTGTTTCTAATTCTACTGAACCATCCATAAATGAAATTGTATATAATTTATCAGTTTCATAGAATCTTGCATAATATGAAATATTTGAAGTTAATGTGCCAAAATTAGTAACCTCTACTCCACCAGTTTTATCTGTATACCAACCATCAAATACATAAGTTCTTCTTAAATCACCTGATTTTGTTGGATTTGCTGGAGCCTCAATTATAGTTCCATAATAATCTGTAACTGATTTGTATGTTGAAATACCATCCTCTTGATAGAATGAATATGTATATTGTCTAGTAACATTTGTATAATGAGCTTCATATGTTACATCACCTGTAACAGCTGATACAGCTGTAGTCCAACCATCAAATTCAAAATCATATTGAACTGTAGATTCTTTAGTAGGTGTTACACCATCATATACTGGTGTAGTACCATATTCAACTAATTCACTATAAATTAGCACACCTTCATTTACCCAAGAAACATTATATTTTCTCTTAGTTCCTGTAAATAAAGCATAATAAGTTTCTTCACCATTACAATTATTAATAGCCTTATCCCAACCTATAAATGTATATTCCCATTCTGTTGATGCTACCTTAGAAGGAGTTAAACCTTCATAAACAGGCATTACACCATATTGAACCATTGTAGATTGTAATACTTCTTCACCATTTTTAAATGTAATTAAATATGATTGAGTATTTTCAGTAAATACTGCTTGATAAGTTTTAGCACCTGTTACTGTTGTTACATCACTATCCCAACCATTAAATGTGTAGCTATATTCTAAAGTTGCTGGTTTAGTAGGTGTTTCACCTTGATATATTGGTAACTCGCCATATTCAACTAGAGATGTTTGTAATGTTGTTCCAGTATAATTAACAAATGTAATTGTATATTTATTAACTGTTTCTAAATAAGTTGCAGTATATGTTTTAGCACATGTTACTGATACAACTTCAGTATCCCAGCCATTAAATGTATAGCTATATTGTACTGTAGCTTCCTTAGTAGGATTTACAACTGGAGCTTGAGGTAATTGACCATATTCTACTTGTGCTTCTGATAAGATTGTTAAATCATCATTAACGAATGTAATTGTATATTTATTTTTAACTTCATTATAAGTTGCTGTATAAGTAATGTCACCTGATACATTATCAACTGCTGGTGTCCAACCTGCAAATTCGTAAGTATATTCAGCTGTTGAAGCTTTTGTTGGATCTGCATGTGTTGGTGTTTCACCATAATTTAATATTGTTTGATCAATTAATGAATTATCATCATTTCTCCATGTTACAGTATAGCTTCTTACACTTTCAGTATATGTAGCTTTATATGTTGCTTCACCTGAAACATTTACAACTTCTGGAGTCCAACCTGAAAATTCATAATTATATTGTGAAGTTGAATCCTTTGTTGGATTAGCGTGTGTTGGTAGATTTCCATAAGCTACTTCTGTTGAATCAATTACAGAATCATCAGCATTTAACCAAGTAATTGAATAAGTTCTTACACTTTCATCATATTTAGCATATAAATTTAAGTTTGATGTAATTGGAGTTGTTAAATCAAATTCATTACCAGCTGTTAAATTTTCATCAGTATACCAGCCTACAAATGTATATACAGTTGATACTGTAGATTCTTTAATAGGATTTTGTCCAAAATAAGCATATTCTCCTTCAGTAATTACTTGAGCTACATTAGTTGAACCATTATTTAAATGGAATGTAACTGTATAAACCTCAGGAGCTTGTTCAGTCCATTTAGCAAAAAGTGTTACAGGACCTGTTACTGGTGTGTTGAAATTAAATTGATTAATACAACCTTCTTCAATATACCAACCAGAGAAATTGTAATTATCCTTAGAAGGGTTTGCTGGCTTAGTAATTAAATCACCATAATTAACTTCAATATCAGTAATTTCATTTCCACCTAATGTGTTAAATGAAACTGTATATTTATTTTTTGTTTCAGAATATGTAGCTGTATATGTTTTATTTCCAGTTACATTTGATACTTCTGAATCCCATCCAATAAATTCATATGTATATTCAGCTGTATTTGCTCTAGAAGGGTTAGAAGGTGCTTCTACCTCATCATTGTAATGTAATGTCTCAGAAGTCAATTCTGTGCCATCATAATCAACAAATCTAATTGTATATTCAATATATTTTGGTGTATAAACTGCAGTATATGTCTTATTACCTGTTACTGCTACTATTTCACTATCCCAACCTGCAAATGTATATGAATATACATTATCAGAATCCTTTGTAGGATTAATTAATGGTGTTTGAGGCATTGAACCATATTCAACTTCTTGAGATGATTCTACACCTTCATTTACGAATGTAATTGTATATTTATTTTTTGTTTCAGAATATGTAGCTGTATATGTTTTATTTCCAGTTACATTTGATACTTCTGAATCCCATCCAGTAAATTCATATGTATATTCAGGTGTATTTACTCTAGAAAGGTTTTGAGGTGCTTCTACTACATCATTGTAATGTAAAGTTTCTGAAGCTAATTCTGTGCCATCATAATCAACGAATCTAATTGTGTATTCGATTGGTGTTTCAGTATAAGTTGCTTTATATGTAGCATTTCCAGTTACTGAAACAACTTCACTATCCCAGCCTGCAAATGTATATGTATTGTAATTATCTGATTCTCTTGTAGGATTTACTACTGGTGTTTGTGGTAATTGACCATATTCTACTTCTTGAGATTTAAGCTCAGTATCATCATAATTAACAAATGTTACTGTATATTTATTCTTTGTCTCTGAGAATTCAGCATAATATGTTACATCACCTGTAACAACATCAACATCTGGTGTCCAGCCAATAAATGAATATGTATATTCAGGTGTTGATTCTTTAGTTGGAACATCACCTTCATAAACTGGAGTTGTCCCATGCTCAACCTCATCAACCTTGATTGTTTCTTCGCCATTTTTCCATGTAACATTATATTTATTTTTAACAGGAGTTGTCCATTGGGCTTTATATGTTTTATTACCAGTTACAGGAACAACTGGTGTATCCCAGCCTACAAATGTTTGAGTATAGCCGCTTGTAAGCTTTGCTGGTGTATATTCTGGAGTTGTTCCATATTCTACTTGTTCTGTCTTTAAAACAGAGTCATCAGAATCGAACCATGTAATAGTATATTTATTTTTTACTTTATTCCATTTAGCATAAATAGTTATATTTGAATTAATTAAATTATTAAAATCAAATGGAGTAGTAAAAGTTGAATCTGTAAACCAACCACCAAATGTAAATGTGTATTCTTGAGTTGTTGGTTTCGTTGTTGTAGGTTCATTAATCTTACTTCCTTTGTCAACAGTAATATTTTCAATTTGAGTACCACCATCTACATTAAAAGATACTACTGCTTTTGAATCATCTACAACTTGTGATGAATCATTATTTGTTGGTTCATCATTTGATGATTCTTCTTTTTTTGGATTTGTAGGATATTTTGATTCACTCTTTATACAGCTTGATAAAGATAATGCACAAAAAAATAATCCAGCTCCAATGTAAACAAACTTCTTTTTCATTTCATTTTTCCCTTCTGTCTAAAACGCTTACAATCATGTTTTTTAAAAAAGTTTTTAACTTAATAAAAACGCTTTCTTGTTTCTCGACATCTTTATAACAAATAAAAAAAATGTTTTATTGGAAAAATATAAAAAAATTTTATTTTTATTTAAAAAAATTAAAAACTCACCAAAATTTTGGTGAGTTTAGAACTATCTTACATATTCATTTTTTGAATTTTTAAACTTATATATATAAGAATTATCATTTTTCGTAATATATAATTCATCACTTTCTCTTGATTTAATAGATGATTTTAAATAATATGTATTATTTGGCTTAAAAGTCATCTTAACTTCATTAGATTTACCTTCATTAGAGATAAATTCTACTTCTTTAGTTGTTTTATCTAAATCAAATTTTTGAATAATTCTAACATTTTTTATAAAGTCATTTGAATGATAAATGTAATTATAATTGAAAGTCTTATAATTAATAGTTAAATCTGAATTAATATCATATTGTTCTTTTACTTCAACATAATTATTATCATCGATTGTAATAACTAGCTCATATGATAATCTTGATTTCTTAATTCTTTTAATACCAGTGAATGAATACTCGTTGGAACCAGAAACAATAACACCATTTAATTCAGATTTATATCTAAAGCTTGATTCATCACTTTCAACAACTTCTAATATGTTTTCTGTAAAATAAATATGATGTTCAAAACTATCGTTAATTACATCAATAACTTTTTTATAAGAATAGCTTGGATTATCATTAAGTGCTTGTGTACGAGTAGATGATACTTTTCCTAACATTTCTTCTAAATTAAATCTATAAGCATCAACATCATTAACAATTGATTCTTCTAACTCAGGTGTTAAATAATGCTTTTTATCATCAATTGTAGTATCAGGAACTTCAACATATGATACTTTATTAAATGTATTAACAATATTAATCATGTTAGAAGCATCTATTGTTGTAAAATTAGAATAGAACGCTTCTGCAACATCGATACTAACATCATCATATACAACATCTATTTCAGTTGGTTCAGTAGGATCAATAATATCACCTGGTTCAACTGGAACATTTGGATTTGGTTCAATAGGATTATTTTCAGGATTATTATTTTTAAAATTAAATGCTATTACAAATGTTACGACAAACACAGCTGTTGCCAAAGCACCTAAAAGTACTGGGAATACAAATCTTCTTTTTTTAGGTGCTAATGGCTTTTTAATAGGTTCTGGATTCAATACTTTAGATTTATCAACATTATCTAATATTAACTTTTGAATATCATGAATCTCTTGATCTTCTGATAATTTTTTTAACATTTTCTTAATATCATTTTTCATTATTAGCACCTACCTTTCTTTGTAGTTCCTTAATTGCCTTATTATAAATCCATAAAACTGTACCTATGGGTTTTCCTACAATTTTCGCAATTTCTTTAAACTTTAAATCATTAATTGTATGAAGTACGACAATTTCTCTTGATATATCATCTAATTCTTTTAATAATTCTAATGCTTCTATATATTCATAGTTCTTATCATTAGTATTATCCTGTTGATAATCAATAATTTCATCATCGTGTATTATTCTTTTTTCTTTGTTATAGTAATTAATGGCTATATTATGAGCCATAGTGGACAAATATGCGTTTATGCTGGTTTTTTTATACTTGCTGATGTTTTCTAAAAACTTTATATAAGTATCTTGCATCAAATCATCAATAACAGAATTATCTTTAACTATCGCAGCAATTGAGAAGAAAACATTTTTTTTAGTTTGATTATAAAATTCATCAAAATGAGTATAGTTAGCATCTCTAAATTCTTCAACTATATCATCTAAATTCATCTTCTCACATCCTTTAAACAAATAAAAATTCACTTTTATTGGTGATTTTCATAAATTTTCATAAAAATTTACCAGTTATATATGATTATATCATTATTATTAAAAAATCAATAATAAATTTATCATAGAAAAAAGGTGAGTAAATTAATACTCACCTAATATTATTAAAATTAGTTATTAGAATTGCTTGTTGGCAAGCTCAACATAGTGATTGTAACGCTTTTGAGCATCCTTTAAGTTCCAATCTAATAATTCTTGAGCCTTTTCAGGGTTAACCTTAACTAATTGAGCATAACGACCTTCGTTCATTAAGAAGTCATTGTACTTAGACCAATCTGGTTCCTTAGAATCCATAGTGAATGGGTTCTTGCCTTGTTTAGCTAAATCAGGGTTGAATCTGAATGTTGGCCAATAACCACATTCAGTAGCCTTCTTAGCTTCCATTTGAGACATGAATAGACCCTTCTTGATATTATGAGCAATACATGGAGCATAGCAGATTACTAGAGATGGACCATCATAAGCTTCTGCTTCTCTTAATGCCTTAATAACTTGGTTTTGGTTATAACCATGAGATACTGTAGCAACATAAACATGACCATAGCTCATTGCGATTGAAGCTAAATCCTTCTTGAATGTTGGCTTACCAGCAGCTGCGAACTTAGCGATAGCACCAGTTCTTGATGACTTAGAAGCTTGACCACCAGTATTTGAATAAACTTCTGTATCTACAACTAAGATATTAACATCTTGGTTATTAGCGATAACATGGTCTAATCCACCATAACCGATATCATAAGCCCAACCATCACCACCGATGATCCATTGAGAAACCTTAACTAAATAATCCTTTAATGATAAGATTTCTTTAGCATATGGTTCGTTGATCTTTTCCATAGCAGCAACAATCTTTGGAGCTAATTCTTTAGTCTTAGCACCATTTTTTCTATTTTCTCTCCATTCAGCGCATAAAGCCTTAGCTTCTGCAGGCATATTTTCTTCATTTAATGCCATAACTGTTTGAAGTCTATCTCTTAATGTTTCAACAGCCATTCTCATACCGAAACCAAATTCAGCGTTATCCTCAAATAATGAGTTAGCCCAAGCTGGTCCACGACCTTCAGCGTTAGTTGTATAAGGAGAAGATGGATAAGAACCTGAGTAAATTGAAGAACATCCTGTAGCATTAGCTACTAACATTCTATCACCGAATAATTGTGATACAGCTCTAACATAAGGAGTTTCACCACAACCACCACAAGCTCCTGAGAACTCAAATAATGGTTGATTGAATTGAATTGAAGATGCAGTAATTGAAGCACCATTCTTTGTAGCAACATCTCCTCTATAAGGAACGTTGTCTAAGAAATATTGAGCAACAACTTCTTCTTTAGCAGCTCTTGATTTTTCCATAGAATGAGCAACAAGTGGTTGTTTAGCCTTATCTTCTGCATTCTTTGTATTAACTGGACATACTGTTAAACATACACCACAGCCAGTACAATCTAATGTAGAAATAGATAAATGATATTTATAACCAGGGAATTGCTTTAATTCTTTGAATTGAGCACCTTGAGGAGCCTTAGCAGCTTCATCTTCAGTTACTAAGAATGGACGGATACAAGCATGTGGACATGAGAATGCACATGAGTTACATCCAATACAGTTTTCAGATACCCATAGAGGTACTGCAGTAGCAACACCACGCTTTTCAAGGGCAGCTGTACCTTGAGGCATATGGCAATCTTCACCAAATTTAGCGAATGTAGAAAGTGGTAAAGTATCACCCTTAATTGAGTTAATAACGTCAGCGATTTCACGAACGAATGCTGGACGAGACATATCAACTTTCTTAACTTCATCAGTTAAGTTAGCCCATTCAGCTTTAACTTCTACTTCAACTGGCATTGAACCACCTAAATCGATAGCTAAATGGTTTTGATCAACTACATCTTGACCCTTCTTTAAATAAGTCTTTGTAGCGAAATCTTTCATATGTTGTTTAGCTTCTTCATAATCCATAATATTTTGGTTTAATTTGAAGAATGCTGATTGAATGATAGTATTAACACCTAAACCAGCACGGAAACCAGCTTGTTTAGCACCTTCATATGCATTGATAATGTATAATTTAGCATGCTTTTGAGCTAATAATCTCTTATACTTGTTAGGTAATCTCTTTTCGATATTATCCTTATCAACAACTGTATTTAATAAGAATGTACCACCATCACGTAAACCATCGATCATATCGAACTTGTCAAGATATGCATCTGTAGTACAAGCTACGAAGTGAGGTTGATTTACTAAATATGTAGAACGAATTGGGTTCTTAGAGAATCTTAAATGTAATCTTGTTGAACCACCTGACTTCTTAGAGTCATATGCAGCATAGGTTTGTGCATATAAATCAGTGTAGTCACCAACAATCTTAGAAATATTCTTACAAGCACCAACGATACCATCTCCACCTAAACCGAAGAATAATAATTCTGTAGTTGATGGATCAGCAACATCGATAGGAGCACCACATTCAAGTGATGTATATTTAATATCATCATTAATACCGATTGTGAAATGATCCTTTGGTTCTTTCTTATCTAAGTTAGCAAATACTGCGTTAACCATATCTGGTGTAGTATCCTTAGAAGATAGACCATAACGACCAGCAACAATCTTTGGAGCATTCTTAGAACCAGCAAATGCAGCAATTACATCTAATGCTAATGGTTCATATAAAGCACCTTGTTCAATTGTTCTATCTAATACAGCAACTTTTTCTACTGTCTTAGGGAAAGCACTTAAGAACTTTTCAACAACGAATGGACGATATAGATGAACTTCAACGATACCAACCTTTTCGCCCTTCTTAGTTAAATAATCAACAACTTCTTCAGCACATTGGTTAACTGAACCCATTGCTACGATAACCTTTGTAGCATCCTTAGCACCATAATATTGATATGGAGTATAGTTTCTACCAGTTGCCTTAGAAATTTCAGCCATGTACTTTTCAACGATTGGATATACAGTCTCATATTTTTGAGCTTGTAATTCTCTAGTTTGGAAATAAACGTCATCGTTTTGAGCAGTACCACGAGTCTTTGGATGAGCAGGATTTAAAGCATTTGCTCTAAATTCAGCAACTTTTTCCTTATTTAATAATTTATCAAATACAGAATAATCAATTGGTTCTACTGTATTAACTTCATGAGAAGTTCTAAAACCATCAAAGAAATGAAGGAATGGAATATTTGATTCAATAGCTGATAAGTGTGCAACACCAGCTAAATCCATAACTTCTTGAACTGAATTTGAACATAACATAGCAAAACCAGTTTGACGACAAGCCATAACATCTTGGTGGTCACCGAAAATTGCTAATGATTGTGCAGCAAGTGCACGAGCAGAAACATGGATAACACCTGGTAAACATTCACCAGCAATCTTATACATGTTAGGAATCTTTAATAATAAACCTTGGCTAGCTGTATATGTAGTTGTTAATGCACCTGCATTTAATGAACCGTGAACTGTACCAGCTGCACCACCTTCAGATTGCATTTCAACAATCTTAACTGGCATACCAAATAAATTTTTCTTACCTTGAGAAGCCCATTCATCTGTATACTCAGCCATTGGAGATGACGGAGTAATAGGATAAATACCAGCTACCTCAGTAAAGGCATATGATGAATATGCTGCTGCATAGTTACCATCAATGGCCATTCTTTTAACTTCTTTACTCATTTTTATCCTCCTCTTATATTGAGTTTAAGCATATACATTATAAAACTTTTATAATGTGATTTCAACAATAAACAACTCTTTTACATCAAAAAATATAAATCATAATTATAAATAATTATATATAACTATAGTTATCATTATTACTTAATCTACTTTAACAAAAAAATCATGGCTATTTCTAACCATGATTTGTATATTATAATTTATGAATTAATTGTAATATTAGTTAAGAAAGCTCCACCAGTTGATGTAGTAACAGTGAATGTTGAACTAGCATTAATTGTTACAGTAATAGTATCAGGAGTTTTACTCAAATCTTTTGTAGTTGAACCATATGTAAAAGATTTTCCTGTAGAGTCATTTGCCACAACAGTTAATACAAATTGTAAATTATTAGATGTATTATTTGCAATTGTAAATCCTTGTGAACTATTAAATTTTAATCCTCTTGTAGAATCAATTGAAGCAATTTTAGTACAAGTTATTTTAATATTATTAGTATCATATACAACAACATTATTTGTACCAGTTGCAGCTGTAGATGATGTAAAACTAATTGTAACTGATGCTGGCATTGGCAATGCAGCAATACATGCATCTAATTTTGATTTATTTGTTACTTCTTCTTTTTCATCTGAAGTCAATGAATCAAATGCATCATATGCAGCCATAATTTGAGTTCTATTAGATTCAGTAACACTAGAAGCTTCAGGTAAAGCATCGATTAATGCAATAACATCTGCAACAGTTACGCCAGTTGGAATTGGTGTTGGTGTTGGAGTATCTCCACCAGTTGATGAAGAATCAATTCCATATACTCTAACTAAAGTACTCTTATAATTAACAACAGCTGTCTTAAATGCTTTAATAACACTATAATTTGTATCTTCAGTAGCATTATCAAATGTCCATTTTAAATCTCCACCTTGAACTCTACCAGCATATTGCATAGTTGTTTCTTTAGCTGCGTCTGGTGTTTGAATTTGAGCAGCTGTAACACCTAAATCAATAGATGTATCAAAATTATTATATTGAGATCCACCCTTAACAGCACTAATTGTGTTTGGTATTGTTTCAGTCCTTGATGTTACTTCTACTGCGTCAAAATGTGTCGTAGATGTTGTGCCAGCCAAATCATATGCTTTTTGAGTTCCCTTACAAATATATTGTGTTGCTCCATATGGAATATAAGTATAATTTCCTTCCATCTTATTATTGTATGATTTTACAATTCCACCATCTTCGCCAGAGAAAGTTCCATAATCTGCATTATATTCAGTTCCTCCACCATAAACATCAGAACCTTGCATAGATGATAACATTGGATATTTACAATCTCTAAAATAATTACCTTCTACAAATGCGTTAGATTGATATGCTGCACCACAGCCATATTTAGAATTTCCATCATAATAATTATTATAAACATGAACAGACATTGTTCTAATTCTTGGATGTCTTGAATCAGAATGATCAAACCAGTTATGATGATATGAAATATAATTTGGACCTGTTTCACTCTTCATACCACAAAGTGATGCTTTACCAGAATCCCAGAAATGATTATATGAAATAGTAATAAATTTAGAATCACCTTTTAAATCTATTGTACCATCACCTTTAGCTTGGTCAGCATCTCCACCAGCTTGTCCATAGAAAATATCTAGATTGTGAACCCACAAATTACTGTTATCAGTATCAATAGAAATACCATCATCCATGAAATCCAAAACACCAAAATTTCTTAATTCAACATTGGCAGTATTTCTCATTAATATACCGAAGCCATGAATACCAGCATCATTACCGATACCCTCAACAGTCATGTTCATATTTTGATGTGCTTTTGCACCTTTAATTTGTAAGCCTTCTTTTGATGATCCAAAAGCATCCATTTGATTTGCATAAATTGTACCAACAATTCTTATATCAACAATTTCACTTGAAGTTGATGCTTTTTGCTTAGCATAGATAATACCTTGTAATCCAGTAACTTCATTACCTCCGATTGTTGCTTTAACAGTTTTGGCATTATCACCTGTTACATAAATAACTTTAGCTCCAGCTCTTAAAGTACCATCAGCATTATATGCTCCAATAGTATTTCCACTCATAGTTGATGCAGTTGAAAAAGCAAAACCAGTTCTATCATATGATTTAACTGTTAAATTTGAAACTACAGTTTCATAATCAGTTTTTTCTTGATTATCAACAACAGGGATTACCTTAGTATCATAAGTGCCAGCCTTTAAGCCTATAACATCTGCTCTATAATGATCACCATATTCTCTAACTAATTGTGAATCAATTTTTGTATATTGAGTTCCATTTGATTCTTTATAATATACGTTATAATCTTTAACACCTTGTAATTTATCCCATTCTAAATAACAAGATTCTAAATCACCAGCATATGTAGAAACATTTATTTTACCTAAAACAACTGGTTCAGGTGCTACTTGACCGCCACCTTGTTGGCCTCCGCCTTGACCTTCACCACCACTAGGAGTATTACCTCCTTGGCTTCCGCCACCTTGGCCTTCTCCTTCTCCAGAAGTTTGACCTGAAGGGTTAGTTGGATCACCATCATTTGATGTACTACCACAGGCAGCTAAGCTAAATAAGCCTAAACCTAAAATTGCAAATAGACCTAATTTTCTTAATTTCATAAATACACATCCTTTTCTTTCTCTAACATTTAAACAAACTACGAAAGCGTTTTATTGGTAAATTTTAAAAAAAATTAAATAAATTGCTTTTATAAAAATCAAAGCCGGTAAAAACCGGCTCTAATTAAATCTTTTTCACATTTTTAGCTGATAAGCCTCTTGGTCCTTCTTCAAGTTCAAATTCTACATCTTGACCTTGATCTAAAGATTTATAGCCATCTTGAATGATTGAGCTAAAGTGTACAAATACATCCTTACCGTCATCTGTAACAATAAAGCCATAACCCTTATCTGCTTTAAACCATTTTACCTTCCCGTTCATTTTTACTCCTTTCAGCTATAAAAGCGCTTCACTAATACTATTATAACGCTTGTGAAACGTTTTCACAACTAATTTTTTTACATTTTTGTTCTTTTTGTGGAAAATCATTACAAAATAAAACACCATTTTAAAAATGGTGTATTTTCTAATCATTTTTTAATCTATTTGGATCAATTTCATTCTTTAAAATAATACAATCTAGCATTCTAGCAATATTATTTATTGAATTAGTATTAGCGAATTGTTGAAAATCATATTTTCCAGCTAAAATGAATTTATTAAAAGTATTATTAAAACCTATTTGAGCTCTTTTTTTATTATTGAAAGTAATTTCAATTATATAAGAACTTGTCTTTTTATTAATATTTTCAGGTAGTCTTGTTCTATTTTCTAAAACAACATTATCTTCTAATATTTTATAATTTAATATATCATCATATTCACAATAAATATATTCTTTATCTTGGTATACTAATTTAATAACTTTAGTTTCATTGTCAAAAAATAAATATAAAGGATATAAAGCAGATAAAGCATAATAATTTGGATATTTAATAGTGCAGTTATTAACAATTGCTTTTTCATAACTATCTAAAAATTTTAATCTTTTCTTTATTTCTACTTTTCTTAAAAATAGCATAGAAACAACTACTAAAACTAAACCTAATCCTAAGCATGCTAAACCAAGTGCTAAAATTGAATAAGCAATACTCGCACCAAAAACTATTAATGCAATTGCAACACCAATCATGATTGCACTCAAATATGATACATTAGCTTTAAATTGGTAATGATTCTTAAAATATGTTAAATCTTGTTTTGCACTATCTGGATGCATATAAACAGATACATATTTCTTTTCATTTTCATCTATTTTTCTCATTTTAAAATACTCCTTAAAATAATAAAAATGCTTGTAAACCTATACAAGCATTTTATCATTTTTATTAAAAAATGTAAATTAGAAGTTCATTGGTACAAAGAAGTAAACTAAGAATAATACAGCTACTACTAGACATACAATAGAAATATTCCACTTAGGAGCTTCTTCTGCTTTACCAGCCTTGTAAAGAATAAACTTAACACAATAAGCAATTGATTGTAAAATAACATAGCTTAGGATACCCCAACCAATACCATCAGTAATTGAATATGTTAATGGCATAAATATGATCGTAATAAATGCAGGGACTGCAAGTAATGGATCTTTGAATTCAATATCCTTAACATTTGCCATCATTAATACACCAACATAAATTAATGCTGGAGCACATGCTGCAGATGGAATGAATTGGAATATAGGTAAAATGAAGATTGCTAGGAAGAATAAGCAAGCAACTGTTAAAGAAGTTAAACCAGTCTTACCACCAGCAGCTATACCTGAACCAGATTCAACGAATGTTGTAACTGTAGATGTACCAAGTAATGCACCACATACTGTAGCTACAGAGTCAGAAATCATAATCTTATTATAATTATGAGGTTTGCCATCTTTATCAACTAAACCAGCATTTGTAGCACAAGCTACAACTGTACCCATTGTATCAAACATATCAATCATAGAGAATGTAATAACAACCATTAAGCTTGACATAAATGTTCCTTCAGGGAAGTCAACATTTCTAAATGCTGCTAAGAATACTCCACCATCTTCAACACCCTTGAAATAGTTAGCGAAGTTTTCCCAGAAAGCCCAGTTGCCTTCTGTTAATCTATCAATAGATGTAACTTGTAATGGCCATGCAAGTAATGTTGCTGCTAATATACCAATTATAATAGCACCTTTTACCTTAAAATGAGATAAAATTGAGATTACAAATAATCCAAATAGAATTACTATTGCATTACAGCATACGCCACCTAAAGCCCATGCATCAGGGTTATTAAATGGTACAAGGTCTACTAATGTAAATGGACTATCAACGATTAAACCATTTTGTAAACCAATGAAAGCAATAAATAAACCAATACCAACAGAAATAGCCTTTCTAATAGTTGCAGGCATACCATCAAATATTAATTCACGTAATGTAATCCATTTACCAGAATCTTTATCCTTCTTTATTGGAACTAAAGAAACAATTAAGAAGAATACACCTGAAATTAATACAAGTAGCATTGCAGCGCCAAATGAATAAGCTTTACCAGTAACTAAAACACCAATGAGTAATGTAAATACCATTGAATTTAAACCTAAGCCTGGAGCTTGTGCAAAAGGCATCTTAGCAAATAATGCCATTAAAAGTGTACCAATAATTGCACCAAATGCTGTTGCAATGAATACACTTGCCCAAAGTGGACTATCTCCACCAACTAAGTTATTTGGGTTTACTACAAGAATATAGCACATTGCTAAGAATGTTACTATACCAGCCATAATTTCTGTTCTTATAGATGAACCAAACTTAGTCACACCAAAGAATTTATCGAATTTAGAAGCATTTGAATCATCATATTCTAAGATTCCTTCTTCATCGACATGGGCACCCTTTGGAGTTTCTGTAGACTCTTCTACAGCTTTATCCGCAGCTTTTTCTTCAACTACTTCTTCAGTAGCTTTTTCTGAAGCTTCAGATTCTACGGATTCTTTCTTTTCCATATCATCCATTATTTAATTTCCTCCCTTTTAAATAGTATGAAAAATAACAATATAATTATAACTTAGTTTAGCCAACTTTACAATATTTAAGAATCAAATAACCTTGTTAAAATTAAAAATAGCCCTAATTATTTAAATTAGAGCTACTATTTATTCTTTTTACATATAAAATTTAATTTTTTAAATTTTTCAATTGTAACGTTGCCATCAAGTTCATTATATTCACCATCAGTGTTAAATGATTTAGCATCTGTTTCAATTGAAATACTTTCAGCATTATAATAATATTTATTTTTACTTGTTAATAAATATTTAATAAAATTCTTTACAAATATAAATTTATTACCTTTAAATAATGCAATATCTAAATTACCATTTTGTTTAATTCTATAACCAGCTAAATAATTAGAATTAGTTACTAATAATAAACTAAAATCATCTTCTATAATTTCATTATTTATTGTTAATTTTAAATGAATTTTTCTAGCTTTAGTTATATGCTTTAGGCATAACATATAATATGATAATCTACCTAGAAACTTTTTAGATCTAGATTTAGCATAGCTAACATCAGTCATCATACCTATAGCAAATCCATAACTAAAATATGAATCATTAGCTTTATAAATATCTATTTCTTTCTTATTACCTTCAAGTATTAATTTTAAGGATTTTTTATAATTCTTATTTAAACCTAGATTATGACCCATATCATTTATTGTTCCTCTTGGAATAATACCTAATACAGTTTCATATTTATATCCCATGATACCTGAAACAGTTTCGTTTACTGTTCCATCACCACCACAAGCAACAATAATATCATATTTAATATCTAGATTTTTAATATAAAGAGTTATAGATTTAGGTCCATGTGACCTATATTCATCAACTTCATATTTAGTTTTTAAAGTTTCACGGATATAATCTAGTTTTTTCTCTAGATTCTTTTTACCACTGTGAAGATTATAAACTAGTAATAGTCTCATACGCTAGCATTTAAGAATTGGTCGAATTTAGCTATTTTATCTTTCATACCTACAACAACTACGATATCTCCAACACTTAAAGTATCTGTACCTTTTGGAATACAGAAATCTCCATCTTTTTTAATGATACCAACGATGTTGATTTCATAATTATTACGTAAGTCTAATTGAATTAAGTTTTGATCAATTCTATTACGTACAATAACCTTAACCATGGCGAAGTCTCTTGAAACCTTATAATAATCAAGAATAGAATCTGATGTAATTTGGTTAGCAAGAGAAATAGCTGAAGCCTCTTCTGGAATAATTACTTCAGAAGCTCCTAATAATTTATATACTTCTTTGTGTCCTTCTTCATCAGCACGAACTGTAATACGAGGAACACCTAATTTCTTTAAATTAACAAGTGTAAGAATAGTTGCTTGTAAATTATTACCAATTGCAACAACAGCGTGATCAATTGATCCAACTCCTAATTCTTTTAATACACTTTCCTTTGAAGCATCAGCGATAACACAGTGATGTACATAATGAGAAATTGCTGTAACACTTTCTTCATTAATATCTACTGCTAAAACATCACAGTTCATATCTACTAATGTTTTCGCTACATTTGAACCAAATCTTCCTAGTCCAATAATAATAAATGATTTTTTCATCCTATAACCACACTTTCTTCAACATATTGAATCTGTTCTTTAGATGATGTCATCCAGTTCTTATTTACAATACCAATTACTGTTAAAGGTCCTAATCTACCTAATAACATTATAACACACATGATAATTCTATTTGCAGGATTTAATGCCTTAGTAATACCCATAGTTAAACCTGTTGTTGAGAATCCACTTGAAACCTCAAATAAAACCTCATCAAGCTTAAATTCAGGTTGAATTGCACAAATTAAGAATGTTCCTATTACAATAATAGCAACGGCTACTGCAACTAATACAAAGGCTTTAAATAATTGACCTTCAGATATCTTTCTTTGGAATGCTTTGGCTTTTTTACCTCTAGCAAAATAGAATATAGCAATCATAACAACGGCAAATGTTGTTGTTTTAACACCACCACCTGTTGAACATGGTGATGCACCAATAAGCATCAACATTACAACAATAACATATGTTGCTGGATGTTCCCTTAATTGACTCATATCGTATGTTGCAAATCCTGCTGTTCTACAGGTTGCTGATGTAAAAAATGATTGCATAAATGACATATCATTCCAGTTTGTAAGTTTAATTAACAAGGCACCACCAACAAATAATATTACTGTTGTTACTAATACTAATTTTGAATGAAGTTTAAATTTACTCCATCTTTTATTTCTAAGAACATCATCGATAACAACAAAACCAATTCCACCAATTAAGATCATTGATATCGTTGTAATATTCAATAATATATCGTCCTTAAAAGGAATTAATGATTCATCACCAATAATATCAAAGCCAGCATTATTAAATGATGCACAGCTGTGGAATAATGAAACACCTAGTGCATCCCAGAAATCATAATATTGGGTAAATGAAATTAAATTAATAAGTGCACAAACAATTTGAATTGTAAATGATATAAATATAATCTTTCTAACCAATGGAACAATACCATTAAGTGAAGATTGATTTAATGATTCCTTTAATAATATTCTATTACTTACACCAATTTTCGCACCAATAACAGTGAAGAAAAATACGGCTATAGTAATAAATGAAAGACCACCGATTTCCATTAAAATCATCATAACAATCTTTCCATATACAGTTAAATCAGCTGAAACTGTAACAACGGATAAGCCGGTAACACATACACTTGATGTTGCCATAAATAATGAATCAACAAAACCGATAGATTTACCAGTTGTTGAAGCGAATGGCATAACAAGTAAAATTGTTCCAATTAATATAACACCTAAGAAAGTAGATATTATTATCATATATGGGTGAATTTTACCACTCTTCAAACTTCTCACCTCACATTTATTTTATTATACAATAAAATATCAATTATAAACAATATTTTTAACTTAAATTAAAAAGTTCGTTAGAAACGAACTTAATATAACTTTATTATAATTCAATTGCTTTAGATACAGCTAAAGCTAATGCTCCTGGTCCAATATGACATGAAACAGATAAAGAAAGTGGATATACTGCTATATCAGTTGAATTAAATTCCTTTTGGACCATTTCTTTAAATTCTTCTGCGAAACTCTTATCAGTACCAGTATACGCAATACCGAAATGAACATTATCAGTTCTACCATCTAAATCCTTCATATAGCCTTCAATACAATTCTTAATTGCTTTAATCATTATTTCTTTAGCATTTTCTAATGTTCTATTACGCATTTTAAAACTATCAAGTTTTTCACCTTTAATTAATAAAACAGGCTTAATCTTAAGTAAACCACCTAATGCAGCGGCTGTTGGAGTAATTCTTCCACCTTGCTTTAAATACTTTAAAGTATCAACCATGATAAAAATATCAGAATGCATCTTATTTTCCATTAATTTAGAAACAATAGTTTCTACATCATAGCCTTTTTTAATCATTTCAATAGTATCTAAAACACTTTGTCTTTGAGTTACAGATATTCTTTGATTATCTACAACATAAACCTTACCTTCATATGATGCTTTGGCAGAAAGTAATGCTGACTCACAGCTTTTTGATAATCCTGAAGACATTGGAATATAAATAACATGATCATATTCAGTAAGCATTTCATCCCAAATAGAATTAACATAACCAATTGATGGTTGACTAGTTGAAACTGATGCTCCACCTAAAAGCTTTTCATAAAAGCCTTCTTGTGTTAAATTTATATCTTCTAAATATTCTTCACCATTAATAAAAAATGGCATTGGAATAACTCTTATACCTAATTTTTTACCTTCATCCTGAGTAATACCACTATTACTATCAGTTAAAACACCAATTTTTGACATAAGCTTCTCCTTTGGTTTAAAAACCTTAAACATTATACCAATTACACCACATATTGTCAATATTATGGGGCTTTTCAAAGAGTATCTAAGGGCCTATTTTACTTTAAAAAATCCCTTTATTCTTATCTTTTGTGTATATGGCACCTCATCAGTCTCATAAATTGATTTAAATTCATCAAGACTAACCCATTTATAATCTTCAGTTTCACCTTCCTGAAGTTTAATATTATCATCTTCTACATATCCAACATATGTAAAAAATAAAATATTTTCTACAACCATTTTATATAAAAATTTATAATCAATTACCTTTAATCCAGTTTCTTCATATGCTTCTCTTACTAATGATTTTTCTATATCCTCATTATGTGTAATCATACCACCTGTAAATTCCCAATATCCTGGGAAAGTATCTTTATTTTTATCTCTTTTAGTTAATAAATATTTATCAGTTTTACGATTATATATAATTACATCTACTGCGGATGCTAATAAATTATTTGGAATAGTTTGACCTCTATAGATAATATCATTAGTTCTTTCTAGAGTAGTTTTATCATACATTTGATATATTTCAGTATTCTTTAAATATTCATCTCTTGTTAAAGAAACAATAGTAATATTATCTTCTTTTTTATAGAATTTGAAATTATTCTTTTCTGCGACTCTAGCACTTTTTAAATTATCATTATCATATGTAATTTCAATTGATTTAATTTTTAAATCTAAAAATAAATATTTTAATAATCTTTTTAAAACCATAGTCATTATGCCTTTACCCCAATAATCTTTAGATAAGACATAACCAACTTCTACTTCAAATTCTTTATGAGTTGGATATTTAACACCTATAGATCCAATCAATTTATGATTTTTTATATATTCAATTGCTAAATTATCATTATTCTTAATAAAAATATCTAAAATCTTTTTTGATTCTTCTATATTTTTATGATGGCTCCATCCAGCAGCCTCACCAACACCTTCAACTTTAGCATATTCATAAAAATCAGATAAATCAGATTCTTTAAAAGGTCTTAATGTACATCTTGCTGATTCTAATATAACATCTTTAAAATTAACCATTATATTCTTCCTTCATTTCTAACAATTCAAAATATCTATCAGTTTTTATACTTATTTCATTTGTTAATTTATCAATATCTTCTTGAATCTCTACTAATTTATGATAATCAGTTGTATTATTATTAATTTCATTCTTTAATAATTTAACCTTATTTTCTAAATTAGGTATTTCTTCTTCTAATTTATTTAATTCATTTCTAAGACTTGCAGGCATCTTATTAGATGGCCTTTTACTTTTAGAATTATCATTTTGTTTAGATTCTTTAATATCTTCTTCATTTAAATAATCAGAATAAGACTTAATAGATTCAATAATATTAGAATCCTTATAAATTAATAATCTATTACATATTTTATCTAAAAAATATCTATCATGAGATGTTACCATAATAGGACCTTTAAAAGATAATAAATAATTTTCTAATATTTCTAATGTATATAAATCTAAATCATTTGTAGGTTCATCTAAAATTAAAACATTAGGATTAGTAGATAATACTCTAATTAATTGTAATCTTCTTTTTTCTCCACCTGATAGCATTTTAACCTTAGAATATTGTAAATCTTTATCAAATAAGAATTCTTCTAATAAAGTAGAACAATCTATTGATCCATTTAAAGTTTCAATAATAGATGATTCTTCTTTAATATAATCAATAACTCTTATTTCAGGATTAATTAAATCTAAATGTTGTGAAAAATAACCTATTTTTAATGTTTCACCTTTAATTAGATTACCAGAATCTAATTTTTCTTCATCCATTATTATTTTAAATAATGTTGATTTGCCACATCCATTATTTCCAACAACACCAACTATATCTTCTCTATTTAAAATAAAATTAAAATTATTGAATAAAACTTTATTTGCATATTTTTTTGAACCATTTTCAATAATTAATATCTTTTTACCAAGATATGTTTCTACTGAAGAAAATTCCATTTCTTTATTTTCGTTAAATTTAATTTCTTTTAGCTTTTTAAAATTTTCAATTCTACTTTTACTTTTAGTTCTTCTAGCTTCAACACCACGATTTATCCATTCTGTTTCTTGTTTTAATAATTTTTTTAATTTTTGTTTAGAATGTTCTAAATCATCTAATCTTTTAGCTTTCAATTCTAAGAATTTATCATAATTAGCTTCATATAGATAAATATTACCAAATTCAAGTTCCATCATTTTATTACAAACTCTTTGTAAAAAATATCTATCATGAGTAACCATTAATAAACCCTTTTTCCATTTAATTAGATATTTTTCTAACCATAAAATAATATTTGAATCTAAATGGTTTGTTGGTTCATCTAAAATTAAAATATCACATGGTGTAACAATTGCCTTAGCAAGGGCAACTCTTTTTAATTCACCACCACTAAAATCTTTTGTTGTTATAGATAAATCAGTAAATCCCATTTTTGTTAAAATAGATTCTGCCTCATATTCTAAAATAGGATTTTCTTTAGTTCCACCTTCCATTACTATTTCTAATATAGATTTATTAATATCATATTGTGGTTGTTGTTCTAAAAAATTAATTCTCATACCACCAGATATATTTATTTCACCACTATTAGGCTTTTCTAAACCCATAATAAGCTTAAGTAAAGTAGATTTACCTGTACCATTAGTACCAACTAAACCAATTTTATCAGTATCTGTAATAGAAAATGATGCGTTTTTAAGAATTGGTTTTTCTATATATTTAAATGAAACATTATCAAAATTAATATTCATATTTTTTCACCTGTTAATATTATACATTAAATATTAAAAAATGAGCAGAAATTCTGCTCATTTAATTATTTTTAAACTAAAATTTCACCATCACTACAAACAATCTTAGTTATTGAAGAACTACCCTTCCATCCTGAACCACAGTAAGCTATTAAATTATTCCATTCAGTAGTTGTTCCATTATATGAAACGCTAGTAATTAAAGGACAATCTTCGAATAACATATTACCAAGATATGTTAAAGATTTTGGAAGTATAACATTTTCAAGTGATTGACAATTATAAAATGCAAAAATTTCAATTTCAGTAACGCCCTCATAAATTTCAATACTAGTTATACCAGTATTATAAAATGCTAATTGAGAAATATAGACTAAATTATTAGATAAACTAACATTTGTTAAATTTGTGCATCCAGAAAAAGCTTCTAAATCAATCATTACTACATTATTTGGAATAATAATACTTGACAAATCAACACATTGTGAAAATGCATATGAATATATAAATTTACATGATTCACTAATAATACAATCATGAATATATGTATATGCTGACTTCATTAAAATCAAATATGGATTATCAGTATTACCTATGTAATATGCATTATCAAATAAATTATAATCCAATGATGTACAACCATCAAATGTCCACTTTCCAATTTTTTCTATGAAACTAGGAATTATAATATTGGTGATATTGTTACATCCTTTGAAAGTATATTCTCCAAGATTATAACTATTAATTAAATTATCTTTATAATAAAAACTTAATGGAAGCTCTACTGATGTTAAATCACCCACATAACTTTCTAATGTACCAATATTATTTACATATGAGAATATAAAATCATCATAAATAATTATTATTGAATCTTCACTTAAATCAGTATGAATTGCTTTCAAATTAAATGAAAAGACATGTGAATATTTATCTATATAAATTTCACTTAAATTGTACAATTCAATTAATTTATCACAACCATGGAATATATCTCCACTAAGTGATGTGATAGTACTTGGAATTGTTATACTTAGCATTGATGTAACATTCCAAAAAACACCATTTGATATTTCATCTTCGTTTGTTATCGTTATATCATATAATCTTTTTGGAATATAATAAGTTCCGCTATCATCACTTCCAGATTGATAAGCTTCATATGAATTATAATAATTTGTTTTACCAAATATATATCCAAATGGATAATTTATAGGATAATTTGTATAATTACTATAACCTATAAATGGAATCGTTAGCTTTTCAAGATATGAGCATCCAGAAAAGGCTCCTTCATCAATATATGTAACATTATCAGGAACAACTATTTCTGTCAAACTTGTATCCTTAACACTATGAATAGTTATTACATCTCCATTTTCTGTATAATTGAAATAAGACAATGGTTTTCTTGTCCATTGTGCTGTAAAAACCATAGGTAAAGTACCAACTTTATAAGTGAATGATGGAGCATCTGTCCATTTTGTTGAACCATAATACCAACCATCAAATACATAATCATCGTCTTCTGTTATCGCAGAAATAGTTATTTCCTTTTCATATTTATATACACCAGCACCTGTTACAGTACCAGCATTATAATTTTTTTCTAATGTTATGACAGTTTGCTTTCTATAATAATAAATTATTATTGTTGTTGAACCATCACCTTTTATAGATTCTTGTTGAATTATAGGTGAATTAAAGCCATAATATTCTTTTGCACTAGCTTTTGTTAACGTACCTGTAGTTCCAGTTAAATAATCAATATCAGCCGACGTAAATACTCCAGCACTTAAAGTTTCTTTGTAATGTACAACTTTATAAGCTGTATTTGTATTAGCTGAATACTTTGCTGTATATGTTAATTCAGCAGCAAGCATGTTAAATTTATATGATGGATTTTTTGTTATTTCATTTTCTCCATCATACCATCCAATGAATGTATATCCTGAATTTGTTTCAGCTATTATTGTAACTTCTTTACCATATTTATATACACCAGATCCTGAAATATTTCCCGCTTTATCATTACTTATACCTAACGTTACTGTATAACTATTTCTTGTATAGTACAACTCGATTACAGTTGATCCATCACCATTAATATTTAATTGTGTAATTGATGGTGATGTAAAACCTTCATATGTATTTACTTCTCCATTAGTTAATGTATCTGTCGTACCACTTAAATTATCAATTTCAAAAGGATCAGTCGGATAACCATCATCATCTATATTTTGTAAATAATGTACAACTTTATAAGCTGTATTTGTATTAGCTGAATACTTTGCAGTATATGTCAATCCAGCAGCAAGCATGTTAAATTTATATGATGGATTTTTTGTTAATTCATTATCTCCATTATACCATCCAATGAATGTATATCCTGAATTTGTTTCAGCTACTATTATAACTTCTTTGCCGTATTTATATGTGCCAGAACCTGAAATAGTACCTGCCTTATCATTATTTATACCTAATGTTAAAGTATAACTATTTCTTGTATAGTACAACTCGATTACAGTTGATCCATCACCATTAATATTTAATTGTGTAATTGATGGTGATGTAAAACCTTCATATGTATTTACTTCTCCATTAGTTAATGTATCTGTCGTACCACTTAAATTATCAACTTCAAAAGGATCAGTCGGATAACCATCATCATCTATATTTTGTAAATAATGATCCATTTTATATGGTGTATTTGTGTTAGCAGTATACTTTGCTTTATATTTCAATCCAGCAGCTTGCATATTAAATTTATATGATGGATTTTTTGTTATTTCATTTTCACCATCATACCATCCAATGAATGTATAGCCAGGATTTGTTTCAGCTACTATTGTAACTTCTTTGCCGTATTTATATGTGCCAGAACCTGAAATAGTACCTGCCTTATCATTATTTATACCTAATGTTAAAGTATAACTATTTCTTGTATAGTACAACTCGATTACAGTTGATCCATCACCATTAATATTTAATTGTGTAATTGATGGTGATGTAAAACCTTCATATGTATTTACTTCTCCATTAGTTAATGTATCTGTCGTACCACTTAAATTATCAATTTCAAAAGGATCAGTCGGATAACCATCATCATCTATATTTTGTAAATAATGTTCCACTTTATATGGTGTATTTGTATTTACAGTAAATACAGCATTTAACTCTATTACATTCGCAGGCATAATGAAATTGTAAGTAGCATCAATTGAAACAAAACTATTTCCATCATACCAACCATCAAATGTATAACCTTGATTTAATGTTGCCTTAATAGTTATTGTTTCATTATAATTATAAATTCCACTAATATCATCTATTATACCAGCGTCATTATTATCAATGTTTAATAATAAATTATATTTGTTTAATTGCCAGCGGGCTTTTAAAGTAATATTATCATTGACAACATCATTAGAAAAATTCCACTCTGTATTATCAAAATACCATCCTATTAATGTATAACCTTCACGATTAGAAATTGAAGGCTTATTTATTTTTTCTCCTCTTTTTATATTTTGAGATTCAACATTAATATCACAATCAGAATCAAATATAACTAAATAATATTTATCTTTTTCAACTTTATTATATTTTGCTACATATGTAGCGTCATTCATTACTATGTCTAAATCAGGAGTCCAACCACTAAATTCATATTTATAATCGTCATCTTCTGGTTTAACTGGAGTATTACCATCATATGAAGGTGTAGATCCTTCTTTAACATTTTCATCTAATTCTAATAAAGAGCCATCATAGTTTTCCCAAATTATTTTATATGTATTTTTTTTACTATAATTATTTGCAATTATTATTACACCAACAATAATAATAGATATAATGGCTATTCCAATTAAAACAAATAAAATCTTTTTTTTCATTAGAAACACTTCTTCCCAAAAATAAACAAATTTAGAAATATTATAACATATTTATATAAAATTTATAAACTTGATTTTGGAATATAAAAAAGCCATCTCAAAGAGATGACTTTAATTATTATTTAAATATAGAATTTAAAATTTCAGAAATATGAGATACAGGTTGAATCTTTAATTTAGATTTTACCTCATCAGGAATATCTTCAATATCATTTTCATTTTCTTTTGGAATGAAAATCTTAGTTAATCCTGAACGAGACGCTGCAATACTCTTTTCTCTTAAACCACCTATAGGAAGTACAGAACCTCTTAAAGTGATTTCACCAGTCATACCAATATGACAATCAACTGGCTTTTTACTTAATGCAGATACTAAAGCAGTTGTTAAAGTAACACCAGCAGATGGACCATCCTTAGGAACAGCTCCTTCTGGAACATGAATATGTACATCATTATTTTGAATGAATTCATAATCAATATCATATTCTTTAGTATGAGATTTAACATAACTGAAAGCTGCTTGTGCAGATTCTTTCATTACATCTCCTAATTTACCAGTTAATACTAGATTACCTTTACCAGGATATGTAGTTACTTCAATATCTAGAGTATCTCCACCAAATTGAGTCCATGCTAAACCAGTAACAACACCAACTTGACTTTCTCCTCTATTCTTATTATCCATAAACTTAATCTTACCTAAGAATTCAGTAACATTATCCTTAGTTACATCTACATGCTCAACCTTATCAACTAAGATCTTTCTAACAGTCTTACGGCAGATTGTCGCAATCATACGATTAAGCTCACGTACACCAGCTTCTCTTGTATAATTTCTGATTATTTCATATAAAGCATCATCAGAAATTGATAATTGTTCAGGCTTTAAGCCATGTTCTTCAAGATTTCTTTCAAATAAATATTTAATACCAATATTATATTTTTCAATCTCAGTATAGCTTGATAATTCAATTATTTCCATACGATCACGAAGTGGAGCAGGAATATTTGATAAATCATTAGCTGTAGTTATAAACATAACTTGAGATAAATCATATGGTTCTTCTAGATAATTATCTGAGAAGAATTTATTTTGTTCAGGATCTAAAACCTCAAGCATAGCGGCAGCTGGATCTCCACGATAATCCGCAGTCATCTTATCAATTTCATCTAATAAGAATACAGGGTTAATTGTTCCAGCATCCTTCATACCCTTTAAAATTCTACCAGGTAATGCACCAATATAAGTTCTTCTATGACCTCTAATTTCAGATTCATCTCTTACACCACCTAAAGATTGCTTAACGAATTTTCTTCCTAAAGCATCTGCGATAGATTTAGCAAGTGATGTTTTACCTACTCCTGGAGGACCAGCAAAGCATAGAATAGTTGAAGGATTATGACCTGTCATCATTTTAACAGCTAAATATTCAATAATTCTATCCTTAACCTTAGTTAAACCAAAGTGAGTCTTGTTTAATTTTTCTTCAACATCCTTTAAATCATCATTATCCTTAGATTCCTTATGCCAAGGTAAAGCAATGATTAAATCAAGATAAGCTCTAATGATTCCAGATTCAGCCATTTGATTATTTGTATTAGCATATTTTTGAAGCTCTTCTTTAGCCTTTTCATAAATACCCTTAGGTAATTTAGCTTCTTCAATAGCCTTTCTTAATCTTTCAACATCCTCTTCTTGACGAGCCTTATCTCCAAGCTCATTTTGAATAGCCTTCATCTTTTCTCTTAAATAATATTCTTTTTGAGATTCATCAATTGATTTTTTAACATCATTGTTGATCTTATTTTCAATTTCAACAATATGCTTCTCATATTCAATATCACCTAAGATTAACTCTAATCTCTTAGAAACACTTAATTCTTCTAGATATCTATATTTACTTAGATTAGAAGAAAGCTTTAATTGGAAGGCAATAACATCTGATAATACATCAGCGTTAGTACCATTTTGTAATAATTTAGCTACTTCATCAGGACTAGTTAATAAATTTTGAGCATTCTTAGAAACACTTGCAGCAACATTATTAACTAATGCTTTTTCTAAATCATCATTTGATAAAATACTAAAGATTTTATCATATGTAATAACAAAATATGGATCAACAGACTTAAATTCTTTTACTTCAATACGATCAATTACTTTAAATTTAACTCTATAATTATTACTAGGTAATCTTAATTTTAAAGTTACTTTTGCTAAAACACCTATTTTTTCGATGTCATCTTCCTTAACATCTTTAACACTACTTTCCTTTTGAACAAGTAAAATAATGTTACCACCATACATCTTTTCAGATGCATCTAAAGCTAAAACAGAATTTTGACGACCTACTTCAACTTTAAATTCATTATTAGGAAGTGGAACTACACCTCTTACCGCAATTGCAGGTAGTACAATTTCAGTATTATTTTCCATAAAATCACTCCTCTCTCACCAAAACTTTTTAGTTTAGTGATTATAATATATAACATTTTTAGCACTTTTGCAAGTAGATTGCTAAAAATAATAAAATTCTCTACAAATTTTATCTAATTTGAGTATAAATTGATAGAAAACTGTCAAAAATTAGAACTTTTTAGCCTTTGAAGACTTATCAATCTTTTGGATTTTATTCTTAATCTTTGCAATTTTTTCTTCAATTGCCTCAATTTTAGCTTCTGCTTCATTTTGTGCCTTTACAGATTGATTACTGTTTGATGCAATAATCTCTAAAGCCTCTGATTGATTATTTAATAAACTAATTTCTGTAAATAGTTTTACCTTATCTAAACGATAAAAATATTCAATATGACCGCACTTAGTACATGCCTTCATAGTGATATCATTACTATCTACTTTGATATCTACATAATTTTCATTTCCACAATTAATACATTTCATAAATTTTCCTCCAAATATATATAATAATATAGCACATTTTACATCCTTTTTAAACATAACTAATATGAAAATAAAAAAAAGAGTGATTATAAATCACTCAATTTTATCATTAATTAGATTTCTTTAGCGTTAGCTAATAAGAATTCAACTAACTTATCATAAGCAAGTTGGTTATAGAATACAGCTTGGTTTTGCTTTAAGATTTCTTCAGCTGTAGCCTTGTTACCTGGCTTCTTAGCTTCTTCTTCAGCCTTAGCCTTTAATTCTTCTTCAGTTGGTTGTAACTTTTCAACTTCAATAATCTTACCAGCAACTAAATCAAATGTAGCTTGACGAGTTGCTTGCTTTCTTGTTACATCTTCAAATTGTTCTAATGTAGCACCCATAATTTGAATGAATGTTTCAAATGGGATATTGTACATCTTAGCTTGTTGCTCATATTGAGCCTTCATACCATTATATCTTTGATCAACTAAAGTCTTAGGCATATCAATCTTAGCATTATCAATAATAGTATTGAAAATGTCATTTACTTGACGATCCTTTTCAGATACCTTCTTAGCATCCTTTAATTCTTGTTTCTTAACTTTCTTTAATTCTTCTAAAGTATTAACATCTTTAATATTTAAGCTCTTAACATATTCATCAGTGAATTCAGGGAACTTTTCTTCTTTAACTTCATGTAAAGTTACCTTAAATACTGCCTTCTTACCAGCTAATGAAGCTTCACCATAGTTTTCAGGGAATGTTACATTAATATCTTTAACTTCATTTTGCTTCATACCGATCATTTGATCTTCAAATCCAGGAATGAATTGACCAGAACCGATTTGAAGTTCATAGTTATCAGCCTTTCCACCAGGGAATTCAACACCATCAACTGAACCAACGAAATCAAATGTTGCATAATCACCCTTAGCGATTACTTGTTCAGCCTTTAATTCCATCTTAGCATCCTTCTTAGCTAATGATTCGATTGCTTTATTTACTTCATCTTCTGTAACTCTTGTATTTTGCTTCTTAACTTCAATACCCTTATAATCTTTAACTTCAACTTCAGGATATACATCTATAACTAAAGATACTTTGAAGTTTTTACCACGTTCAACCTTATCTTCAATTAATGGTTCAAATTGACCAATTGCTTCTTTAATTAATTCTTCATCTTTAATTGCTTCTTGAACCTTATTATTTAAGATTTCATCAATTGCACTAGCATATAAAGCTTCAACACCATAGTTCTTTTCAAATACACTTCTTGGAGCCTTACCTGCTCTAAAACCATGAATTGTTACCTTTGCATTTTCAACAACGAATGCCTTGTCTAATGCACTTTCAAATTCTTCAGGTGTTACATCAAATGTTAATTTTACACGACTGTTTTCTAACTTTTCTTTAACCATAATCTTTAAACGCAGACCGAGGTTTTCAATTTGGAAAGTCTGCTCCTCCATTAAATTTTTACTAAACCTCTATTTCCTATATAAAAAAATCAAGAATATTATATCATAACTATTTTTTATATCAACAATAATTTATTAAAAAAACCTATCTTACGATAGGCTTTTAATATTAAGATATAATACTTTCGTGATTATTATCATCATTTACAGGGATAGTATTCGGATCAATATCAGAATAATCGATATCATCATCTTTACCTGGAGCTTCTATTTCAGGTTTTTCTTCTTTTTCATCTTTCTTTTCTTCAGTCTTTGGCTTTTGAAGTCTACGATAATTCATATATCCACCGATAGCTTCTCCACCAATTACTAAAGCACTTAAGAATGCAAGTACTGCAATTATAATTGCAATTACTCTAGCATCAATTTCAAAATCTTTATTCTTATAGAATATACAGAATAAAATACCAACACATGAATCAAAGAAATTTAACCAGAATTTAAAGTTATCTGTTTCATCTTTTAATAATATTGTTCTCCAGTAATAGCTTAAAGCACCAACAAATAATAATAATGCAGCAAATAATGTAAATTGATCATTTGCAAAATCTCTTACATTAATAAAGAACTTATTAGGTTCTTCTCCATCTTTTGTATTGATTACACTTAATGTAGCGAATGCTGCAAATATTAAGAATAAACCAATCAAAGTTTGAATTCCTAACTCAACTGCAGTAACAATTTTAGCTTTTTTGTTTCTCGTCTTTTTAAGTAAGAAGAATGCTCTTATTATTGCTTGGAATAAAGCAATACCACCAGTGATAATGAATATTGCAAACATTGCTTGATCTTGGAATACTAATATAAGTATACCTAAAGTAATCAATAAAACTGTTGCGATAATTTTAACTATAAATTTATAAATATTAAAAGTTTGAAATAGCTTAAATTTCTTTTTAGGCTTTCCTACTACCTCAGTAGTATCTTCGTCCTTTTTTTCTTCATCAAATGAAACTGTAGGTGTTGATTCTTCTTTTTCTTGTTCATCAAAATCTACAGATTCAATATTTTCAGTTGATTCTTCTTTATTTTTCTTTTTATTAAATAAACCCACTTCAATCACCCGTTTTTTCAAAATCTAAATCTATTATACTTTATTTATTAAATAATTTAAAGAAAATTTGTAGTAATACAAATATTTTTTTGATATAATTTTTTACGGAGCGTGATAATATGAATTTTATTTTTATATCCCCTCAATTTCCATCTAATTATTACAATTTTTGTGATAGATTAAAAAGAAATGGATTTAATGTTTTAGGTATTGCTGATACACCATATAATGAATTAACACAAAATGTTAAAAATTCATTAACTGAATATTATAAAGTATCATCACTTGAAAATTACGATGAGGTATATAGAGCAGTTGCTTTTTTTGCATTCAAATATGGAAAAATTGATTTCTTAGAATCAAATAATGAATATTGGTTAAGACAAGATGCTAAATTAAGAACTGATTTTAATATTAATGGAGCCAAAATTGATGATGTAATAACATTTACATCAAAATCAAATATGAAAGAATTTTATAAAAAAGCTGGAGTTTCAGTTGCTAGATATAAATTCTGTACAAATCTTGAAGAAGATTTAAAATTCATTGATGAGGTTGTTGGCTATCCTGTAGTTGTTAAACCAGATGTTGGTGTAGGTGCCGCTGCGACATATAGAATTGAAAATAAAAAAGATTTAGAAAATTTCTATAATAGAGGATTCCAAGTTCCATATATTATGGAAGAATTCATTTATGGAGATATTACTTCTTTTGATGGTGTATGTGATTCAAATAGTAATGTAGTATTTTGCGATAATGAAGTATTCCCACCATCAATTATGGATATAGTTAATGAAAACC